>JBIIBR010000067.1:0-6825 GCA_044239285.1 Rickettsiales bacterium
TTCCGTTAATATTATAAGAGCACGAAAAACTCGTTGAATATTCGACGCCATTTGGAATATTTATTCTAATCAATTTAAACTTGATAATGCCAAAATAAGAAAATATTTTTTGCAATTTATTTGAATGTGATAATTGATACTTTGTTATTTCCAATAAAAAAGTATAATTCGAAGATGAAAATTAAGAGTTGAGGCAGTGAAGTGTTTCGGGTCAAATCTAAATTTGTATTAGCAAATTTGGTTATTGGATTTGGGATTATTTGAGTCGCAATTTTTAGATTTTAAAATGTGTTTTAGTATAATAAAATAAAATTTTAAAATAGAAAAACACAAATTAAATATTTTTATAACTACTCAGAAACTTTTTCTTTCTTTTTGCGAGGTTTTTTCGGAGAATTTTCAGCTTCAGAATTTCCTTCTTGTGAAGTTTCGTTTTCTTCTTTGGCTTTAGCTGGTTTTTTTGGATTTAACAAAGCGTGAGCCTCAGATTCACTGCGACTAACCACCAATTTAACAGCGATTGATAATTCAGAGTGAATTACTAATTTAGCCTCGTAAATTCCAGTTTCTTTGATTGGTTTACTTAAGAAAATTGCACCTTTTTCAACTAATTTTTCACCGATTGCTTCGTTAATTTTATTGGCGATCAATGATGAATTAACTGAACCGTATAGTCTGCCATCATCCGAAGCATTTTCGATGATAATAATATTTTTACCTTCGGTTAGAGCTTTAATTTTAGAAGCACCTTCTAATCTTTTGACGCTCTCTTGCTCGAAATGATTTTTTTTGCTTTCAAATGATTTGTAATTTTCTTCGCTAAAGCAAATTGCTTTTTTATTTGGGATTAAGAAATTTTTCGCGTAACCATTTTTAACGACAACTATGTCGCCAATTTTGCCAAGCTTTGGTAATGCATCAATAAGGATAACTTTCATTTTATAAATTAGTTAGAAGTTGCGTCTTTTTTAATTGGAGAAATCAAAGCTAAATTGCGAGCTCTTTTAATAGCTTGAGCAATTGCTCTTTGTTTTTTAATTTCAACATTTGTGATTCGGCTTGGAATAATTTTTCCACGCTCTGAAATGAATTTGTTGAGTAATTTTAAATTTTTGTAATCGATTTCTGAAATATCAATATCACGAAGTGGACAAGTTTTTTTCTTACGAATAAAAACACTTTGATTTACCAAAGAGACTTTAACAAAACCCTCTTCATTTTCGGTATTGTTATTATTAAAATTATTATTTGTGTTGTTTTTGTTTTGTAACATACTAACTCCTAAGCATCAAATTGAAATTGGTCAATAACTAAATCGAGCTTAGATGGCTCTTTTTTAGTGGCAATTTTGCCAGCTTTGTAATCTTTTGCATTCGCTGATTGGAACATGTAAGACTCGTCTTTATGTGCCTCAACTGCAAAAGTTGCGCTTCTGATTACATCTTCATTAAAACCCATTACGCGCTTTAATTCAGCAACGGCTGGATATTCAGAATTTATTTTCAAGAGAATATAATGGCCACGACTATTTTTTTTGACTTTAAATGACAAATTTCTTAGACCCCAATATTCTTTTTCAACTTTGCCATTGGCATCTGTGATAATTTTTGCGAATTTGTTGCTTAAAGCATCAACATCCTCAGCGGTTAGATCTTGTCTAGCGATAAATACGGTTTCGTATAAAGACATAATGTTAAATTAAATTTATGAATTTTAAAAATCTTGCACTTGAACAATGAAGCCTAGAAAATCTAGGCTAAATCAGGAAAACTGAATCTAAAATTTACTTTAGAAAACTAGCTTAAAAAGATTAATCAAGTTAAGAGGTTGAATATTTTATTTGCAAAAACTTTTATTTGCAACATAAAGTTTTAAAATTTTATTAAACTTTAAAAATTCCAGTTTTTTCAATTAAGGAAGCATCTAAAAATTATTCTAGTAAAAAAAATTAATGACAATAAAATTATTGCGAAGATAACACTTAAAATCAAACCAATTTTATCATTTTTATGCAAATTTTAAATCGCAAAGCTCATTTTAATTACGAAATTACCGAAGAAATTGAAGCGGGAATGATATTGCTTGGAAGCGAAGTGAAATCATTGCGAGAAGGCAAGGCAAGCATCACCGAGGCATATATCGTCGAGAAAAAAAATGAATTAATTTTAATAAATTCCAACATTAGCGAATATAAAGGTGCCAATCGTTTCAACCATCTTCCCAAACGCGATCGCAAACTTTTATTACATAAAAAACAATTAAGTAAAATTATTGGAAAACTTGATACTCAAGGTTTTAGTGCCGTTCCCATAAAAATATTTTTTAACAAGAAAAATTTTGCCAAAATTATAATCGGGCTCGGCAAGGGCAAAAAATTATATGACAAACGCGAAACTATAAAAAAACGCGATGAAAATCGTCGTTTGCAAAGAGAAGATTATTAATCGAGATATAAAATTTATGTCAAAAATTAACCCACATTATATTTTATTAGAGCCACTTAAAAGCCTTGATAGAGTAGCACAAACCCTAAGTTTATATTTATCAAAATTAATCGGTGGCGATAAAATTTTTAACCTCCTTTTACACAAACCTTATCGTCTCGAAAAAATCAATTTTCAGCCGAAATTATTCGAAGTTCACGATCAAGAATTGATAATTATTAAAGGTAAAATTGAAAGCCATTTGAAGCCGGCGAAGTCGAGCCATCCCTACAAAATTCAATGCTACAATCCGACTGGCTATTTTACTTTGGTTTTTTTTAAAATATTTCCAAGTCAAATTGAAAAATTTAAAATCGGCACCGAAATTGCGGTTTTGGGCAAAATTCAAAAAGCCTTGAATGACAATCAAATCAACCATCCGCAACAAATTGTTGATGCCAAAAATATCGAACAACTTCCGAAAATAAATGTTATTTATCCGCTCAGTTTAAAAATTTCTAACAAATTTTTGGCTTATAAAATTAAAGAAATTTTACAAAAAATTCCCAATTCTTGCGAAGAATGGATCGACAAGGAATTTGTTAAAAAAACTAATTTTCCGAGTTTTTATCAAGCGCTCCGCAACATTCATAATCCTATTTTGGAAGATGATTTATTGCCGAATAATTTATCGCGCAAACGTTTGGCTTATGATGAATTTTTGGCGTGGCAAATTGCGGTTTTGCTGGCTAAAAATCGTCAAAAAGATTTTAAAAAATTTTGCGCAAAAGTTGAAAATCTTGGCGAAAAATTTCTCAACGCCCTGCCATTCGAGCCTACGCAAGCGCAGATCAAAACCATGCGTGAAATTAATAATGAAATTTTTTCTAGCAAAAAAATGATGCGACTTTTGCAAGGCGATGTCGGCAGTGGCAAAACTATCGTCGCCATTTTTTCAGCTTTGCAAAATATTGCTCAAGGCAAACAGGCTTGCATTCTTGTGCCGACAACGGTTTTGGCGACTCAACATTTTGGCTATTTTTCCAAACTTTTGCAAGATTTTAATTTAAATATTTGCCTTTTGACTTCGGCGAATACTAAGAAACAAAAAAAGCAAATTTGCGAAGATTTAGCGAGTGGCAAAATCCATATTCTAATCAGCACCCACGCTACTTTGGAGCCTGATGTTGTTTTCCAAAATTTGGGCATTGCGGTGATTGATGAACAACATCGTTTTGGCGTTTTACAACGCTTAAAAATCGTCGAAAAAGGTCAAGATGTTGATTTACTTTTAATGAGCGCAACGCCGATTCCACGCAGTTTAATGATGGGTCTTTATGGCGATATGGATATTTCAATTCTCGACGAAAAACCCAAAAATCGTCAAAAAATTGAAACGCTAATCATGTCGATGAAAAAATCGGTGGAGCTTAGCGAATCAATCAAGCACGCCATTGAAAAAAATGAGAAAATTTTTTGGATTTGCCCGGCGATTGAAGAAAATGAAGAGCTCAACTTAATTTCCGTCACCAAAAAATTCACCGAATTATCGCAAATTTTTGGCGAAAAAAACTTAGCTTTACTTCACGGCAAAATGAAAGAAAGCCAAAAAGAGCAAATTATGAAAGATTTTGCCGACGAAAATAGTGCCATTAAAATCTTGATTGCAACCACGGTAATTGAGGTTGGAATCGATGTTCCAAGCGCCACCATTATTATCATCGAAAATTCCGAACATTTCGGTTTAGCGCAACTTCATCAATTGCGGGGACGAGTTGGACGCTCCGACAAAAAATCATTTTGTATTTTACTTTACGGCGAAAAATTTGGCGAAAAATCACGCAAAAGACTTAATATTTTACGCGAATCAAATGACGGATTTTTCATCGCCGAAGAAGATTTAAAAATGCGTGGAAGTGGCGAATTACTTGGCACCAAGCAAAGTGGCTTTCCCGAATTTCGCGTCGCCGATTTAAGCTTCGATATCGATTTTTTAAACGTCGCCAACAAAAACGCCCAACTCATTTTAAATCAAGATCCAAAATTAGAATTAGAATCCAGTAGAAAATATCAATTCCTATTGAAACTTTTTAACTATGATGAATGCTTGAAGATAATTAACAGTGGTTAGTTTTAATTTTTATTTTAATTAGTTTTAATTTTTTTATCAAAATCTCATTTTTAATTTTTTGGAGTTTTTGCGAGCTATATTTCAATCCGCAAATTCCCAAAATATTTTTCTTATCATCGCTCTATAACTCTAATTTGAAGCGGGAGAGTAAATCTATATTTTTCGCAAACACTCGTCAAGCTTACGGGCTAGGAGAAAATTTAAGGGTATAATCATCAAGCTAGAATTAAAAGTAACCTAGTACCTTTTCTAAATAATTACTTTTACCAAATTCTCACTTTCATTTAATTCAATTTTTTGCGAATTTGTAACATTGAGTAAATCTGCGCTGACGCTTGATAAATCAATCTTCGAAGCAATTTCTAAAATTGCAATCGGCACTTTCATCGACAGATTTTTTTCTGATTTAAACTTACGAACTTCGAAAATAATTGCCAATAATTCTTCACCAATTTTTTCAATATTTTCTTGATTAATTATCGTTAAATTTTCCGGAAGTTTGGCGAAATTTCCGCGAGCGTGAATTGATTGTTTTTGCGCAAATTCATCCGCAAAAATTGTGGCATAAATTTCTTCGGTAATATGCGGTATGAAAGGTGCTAGGAGTTTTAAAATATTTTTTAAACATAGACTTAAAGTGGCAATCGAGCTTAATTGTTTGGCGATAATTTGTTGTTGTTGCGAGGTGTCGAGTTCAACTCCCGCAAGCTTTTCTGCCGATAAACCGTAAGAACGCACTTTGCAAATTTCTAAATAATTATCACAAAAATCTTTCCAAAAAAATTCTTCGACCACTTCGCGAGCACGCGCATATTCAAAAATCGCAAATTGTTTTTGATAATTTTCTATAACATTTTTTAAACGTAAAAGAATCCATATATCCGTAGTCTCGGTGATTAATTGAGATAATTTTTCATCATGATTTTTGGGGGAATTTTTTATGGCGGGTTCGCTAAAATATTCTTCTAAAACCGCAAAATGTTGCGAACAAAATTTCGCCGAATTAAATAATTTGGTGATTAATTTTTGCCCAATTTTAAAAATATCTTCGCTATAAGCGATATCAGCGCCGAGATTAGAGGCTGAAGCCCAATAACGCACAACATCGGCGGATTTTTCTTGAATTAAAGCCGTCGGCGTCACCACATTACCCTTCGATTTACTCATTTTAGTTTTGTCGGAAGCCAAACACCAACCCGAAATCATCAAATTTTTCCACGGAAGCGAAATTTTGTCATTAATATTTTCTTGCAATTTGATTGAGCCATCAACATTTTTTGCAAAAGTTCCATCAACATTTTTGACTCGATTCAAACTATGTAAATAAGCTTTGGTGATGGTATAAAACGCCCAAGTGCGAATGATTTCGTGAGCCTGCGGACGCATATCGGCGGGGAATAATTTTTCGTGCCGCTCCTTATCAAAATAAATTTCGTCGGAAATGCCTTTACTCGAAAGTTGCGGTGAAATTGACGATGTCGCCCAAGTGTCCATGATGTCAGTTTCGGGAGTTATAAACCACAATTTTCCATCTGAATCTTTAACAACTTTTTTATTAAAATTATTTTCGTTAAATGTATAATTTTTATCGGTATAAAATTTTGTTTTTGCAGACTCTATTTCACTTTTATCAACCAGGGTAAAGCCAAGAGGAATATCAATCTCTGGATCAACTGGAAGTTGTGAAATATCCGCGGTAATCGATTTACTTGCTAAATGAGGATCATATGAATACTCTTCTCCCCATTTAACTTGGGTAGAATCTTCGGGATTAAAACTCTCTAAATCCCACATTGGAAATTTAACGCCGAAAAATCTTTGCCTTGAAATGCACCAATCCCATGAAAGCCCGTCAATCCATTGTTCAATGCGAACGCACATATATTCGGGATACCAATTACATTTTTTAGCTTGTTCTTTTAATTGCTCTTTTTTATCGAGAATTTTAATAAACCATTGTGGCTTACTTATAATTTCAATCGGTACGCCCGATCGCTCAGCACACTTAACTGGACGAGTAATTTTTTGAGATTTAATTTTATTTTCTAAGCTTGAATTAGAATGAGCGAAATTTTTTTCTGACCCCCCACCAAAATCGCGAAGCGATTTTGACTCCCCCTCAAGGGGGGAGTTGAAGACCGAAGAGTTCGACAATAATTCGACAATTATTTTTTTAGCTTCTTTGATTTTTTGATTAGAAATTTTTTGATAATTTTCTATGAAAGATTTTGGATCTAAAATCATTTCTTTTTCAATAAAAAAAAGAGCATT
>JBIIBR010000068.1:0-6820 GCA_044239285.1 Rickettsiales bacterium
GGAAACGGAAATAAACATAACGTCTCCACCCAAATCTTCGGAAATAAGTTGGTGACTCAAAAGTTCATTTTTAACGACTTGCGGATTAGCCCCCGGTTTATCGATTTTATTGACCGCAACGATGATCGGAACATTGGCCGCTTTGGCGTGATTAATCGCTTCAATTGTTTGTTCTTTAACGCCATCATCTGCCGCGACAACTAAAACCACAATATCAGTAACGTTAGCACCGCGTGAACGCATTTCGGTGAAGGCTTCATGCCCTGGAGTATCAAGAAATGTAATGAATTTATGATCTTTAGTTTGAATTCTCGAGGCGCCAATATGCTGAGTAATTCCGCCATGCTCGCCCGAAGCGACATCTGTGGTTCGCAAAGCATCAAGTAAAGAAGTTTTACCGTGATCGACGTGACCCATAATTGTAACTACCGGTGCTCTTGGTAATAATTCGGAATCTTCGCCACCAATATTATCTAGAACATTTTCGACGTCGGAATGAGAAACTCTTTTACTAGTGTGGCCAAATTCATTAACGATAATTTCGGCAGTTTCGGTGTCAATTGCTTGATTACTGGTAACCACCATGCCCATGGTAAATAATTTTTTAACCACGTCTCCAGCCTTTTCCGACATACGTTCAGCGAGTTCAGAAACCGTAATTAATTCAGGTAAATTTACTTCGCGAATAATTTTTTTATATTCTTTTGGCTCTTCTTTAATTTGAATTTTGTGTTTTTTACGACGCGAAAAACCGAAATCATCATCGGCATCATCTGAGCTTATAATGTAGGTGAGTTTTCTTGAATTAAATTTTTGATCTTTGTTTGAATCCTTGATATTAGGTTTTTTGCGCGCTTCTTCTTCTTGAAAAGCTTTTTGTTGTGGAGTTTGATTTTGATAAACGGGTTTTTTGAATTTTTTCTTTTCATTTTCAATTCGATCTTTTTCCAGCTGTTCTTTTTTGCGTTTTTCATCTAAAAATTTTTCACGCTCTTCTTTTTGTTTATTAGCAATCTGAAGACTTTGTTTAATTTTATTACGAACATCAAAGCCGTCAAGCTCTTTGTTTTCAAGTGTTAAAGTCGATTTAACTTTTACTTCTTCAACAATAATGGGCTCGATAATTTCAGGAGCAATTTCAACTTTTTGATTTTCTTCAATTGGTGCCGAAGATTGTTTTTCTGAGGCTTGGGCTTCATTTTGAC
The DNA here is from genome assembly GCA_044239285.1 of Rickettsiales bacterium. Classification (GTDB taxonomy): domain Bacteria; phylum Pseudomonadota; class Alphaproteobacteria; order Rickettsiales; family UBA1997; genus CAILUF01. The sequence continues at coordinate 1,206 of JBIIBR010000068.1, forward strand.
GATTTTCTTTATTAATTTTACTTAAAATTTCGTGAATTTTTATATCGCTCTCAGCAATTTTGGAAGCATCTTTTGAAATGGCTTTCATTCTGGCTTCAAGCTCATTTTTATTTAAATCTTTTGAATTTAAATTAGTCGAATCTTTTTGTGGAGTTTTGCGACCTTTAATTGTTACCTGAACTGAATGCGAAGATTTTTTATCATTAGAGTTATTGGTTGTGGTGTTGGAATTATTTATAACCGAAGGCGATAGCTTTAGAGTAAGCTTTGAGCGGGTTGGATTATTGTTATTTTTATCGGTCATTATTAAAAAATTAAATTTTTAGTTAGTAAAACTCATAAAATTATGAGTTTCTTTGTAAATATTCTTCGGCACGACGTTTAATTTCTTTGGCAATATCTTCATCAAAACCTTGAATTGAAGAAATGTCTGAAATATCAGAATCGGCAAGAGATTCAACATTTAAGAAGCCCTCAGAAGCAAGTAAACTAGCGATCATGTCTTCAACATCAAGCGCTTCAATAAATAATTTAGAAGCTTGATTAAACTCAGCCGTTCTGCGCGCCGATTCTTGATCGTCGGTCATAACGTCGATTTTATAACCAACTAATTTTGAAGCCAATTTAACATTTTGTCCACCACGTCCAATCGCAAGGCTAAGTTGATCTTCGGCCACCACAACTTCGATTAAATTATTTTCTTCATCAACTACAACTTTGCTAACTTTGGCTGGAGTTAAAGAGCTAATAACGAGCTCGGCAATATTTGGAGACCATTTAAGGATGTCAATTTTTTCACCGCGTAATTCTGAGCTAACTGATTGTACTCTGCTTCCGCGAATACCAATGAATGAGCCAATAATATCGATATCATCACGACGTGAATAAATGGCGATTTTAGCACGAGAACCAGCGTCGCGAGCTACGGCTTTAACTTCAATATTACCATCATTTAATTCAGGAACTTCTTGTTCAAAAAGTTTAACCAAAAATTGTGGATGAGTGCGAGATAAAAATATTTGAGCACCAAAAGATTCTTTGCGAACATCTTCAATGTAGCAACGAATGCGATCACCGACGCGGAAATTTTCGCGAGCGATTAAACCGCTTTCATGAATAACGGCTTCAAAGCCATCAACATCCATCACGATATTTTTCAAGCCGACCTTTTTAACCGAAGCGCTAACAACATCGCCAATTCGATCTTTAAATTCATTATATTCTTTATTTTTTTCAGCTTCTTTAACTTTACGAATTATCTCGTTACGAGCAACTTGCGCAACAACTCGATTGAGATCAATCGGCGGAAGCTCTTGAGCGATGTAATCGCCAATTTGAGCATCGACATTATCTTTTTTGGCAATCTTGATGGTAATTTTGCTTCTTACATCAAAATCTTCAACGTCATTATCAACAATTTGAAGCTTGTTATAAAGTTTAATTTGACCAGATTTTTTATCAATACGGCATTCAATATCAAGGTGGCTACCATATTTTTTCTTGGCCGCCAACTTAATGCCTTCTTCCATCGCCTCAACAACTTCTTGAAGAGTGATGCCTTTTTCATGCGCAATATTTTCAGCAACTAGCAATATTTCTTTGTTGCCCATGATAGTTAAATTACTTGCCATACTTATTCGTTAATTAAATTAAAATTATTATTGATTTAAAATGAAACTTTAAGCCTATATGAGATGAGACTTTCTTATAATAAAAATCTCAAAATTTAAATCAACAACTTTAAAGACTATAAATCAAATTTTTAATATCGCATTGATAAAAGTCAAGAAAGTTAAAATTTCCATTCTTCTCTTAAATAATGGCAGGTGTAGCCATTGGGATTGTTTTTAAGATAATTTTGATGATATTTTTCAGCTTTGTAAAATTTAGAAGCGAGTGATATTTTAGTTTGAATTTTCGCCTTATAAATATTTAATTTCTCCGCTTTTTGAATAATATTTAAAGCTTTTTGCTTTTGCGCATCGTTAAAATAAAAAATTTCGGAACGATATTGAGTTCCTATATCGTTTTGCTGGCGATTTAACTGCGTTGGATCATGAATCGCAAAGAAAAATTTTAATATTTTTTCGAGTGAAGTTTTGGAATTATCAAAAATAATTTGAACCGATTCGGCGTGCCCAGTTAAGCCCGAAGAAACCGTTTCATAAGTTGGATTTTCGCTAAATCCTCCCGAATAACCAACTTCGGTGGTGACTACGCCTTCAAGATTTTGAAACAACTCTTCTACGCCCCAAAAACAACCTCCGGCAAGAATTATAGTTTCTTGATTTGATAAATTTTTGGCAAAATTTTCGGTAGAAAAAAGCATAAAAAATATTAAAAAAATATGATAAGTAAAAATTTTATTTCTCATTAATTTGTTTTTCGAGTTTTTTAATTTGATGTTTTTGTTTGAAGTTGCGAATAGCTGATTTTATTAGCCTGTTGGAATAAATTAAGATTGCCGTTAACAAGCCAAGTAGATAAAAAATCAACATCAAAAAGAATGTTCGAGTTTGAATTTTATCAATCGGAAGTGGATAAAATTTTACTTCGATAATTTCACGATTATTTATCATAAAAATAATCACCAAAATTAACAATAAAGTAACAAAAATTTCTCTTATTGATTTTAAAATATTTTTTATAAATTTCATAAATTAACAATTTTTTAATAAGATTTTTTCAAGCTCTGAATCAAACTCCGCCTTGGTTTTAAACAACGCTTCAAAGCCGACTAGAGCTTGCTCAATAAGCATGCCAATTCCGGTAATTATTTTTAAATCAAGCTCATTGGCTTGCTTCAAAAGGTCGGTAATTAATGGTTTATAAACTATATCATAAACTATAGCAGTTTTTTTAGCATTAGAAATATCAATATCAAGTTTTTGTTGATTAATCATTCCTAGCGATGTGCCATTAATTATCAAATCGATTTCATTTAAAAAATCAAATTGCGTTTTTAAAGGAATAAATTCAAGCTCGACCGAATTTTGTTGAGAAAAATTTTTAAAATCAGCGATTAATTTTAAAGCTTTTTCTTGATCACGATTGGCGATAAAAATTTTGGCAACTTTTTGTGAGATTAGGCTGTAAACTATTGCACGAGAGGCTCCGCCGGCACCAATTAGCAAACATTTTTTTTGGTTTAATTGATAATTTGGGCAATGATTATAAAAATTTTTAATAAAACCTTCGGCATCGGAATTATGTCCAAAAAATTTGCCATTTTGCATAACAATTAAGGTATTAACGGCTTTGGTAATTTGTGCGGTTTTACTAAGATGGTGGCACAAATTATAAATTTTTTCTTTGTGCGGAATGGTGATATTAAATCCAGATAAGTTTTGTTGTTGGATAAGATTTTCTATTGAATCTTCAAAATTCTCATTAGGGATTGCAAAAGCTTCATAAGTACCATTAATTTTATATTTATTTAAATAAAAATTATGAATTATTGGTGAAAGAGAGTGAGATATTGGGAATCCTATAACGCCAGCTTTAATTTTATTTTTTAAACTGGGATTATTAAAAGATTTTTTCACTTATATTTATTCCTTTTTTTCGTTGGCTTCTTCTTGTTTTTTCGCTTTTAATGAAGCGTAATCAGGCATGTAAGGCTCTTGATGTGGAATTTTAATTTTTGGCAAAAGTCGTGTAGTAAAAAATTTGTCATTGTAATAAGTGATTTTTTTGCACTTAACTGGCGGTTGCGATTCGATCAGAAGAATTTGCTCTTCACGCGAAAGTTGAATCACCTCTTGAGGCAATATCAGAGCTCGCTGAACGTCGGAGACGTGGAGCGAACGTGCGCCGGGATTTAAATCAAGATATTTTGGTTTATTGTAAGAAATTTGCGTCGCAGTTTTATTGCCGACTAATTGCGAAATCAAATTGGCGGTTTCCATGTTGTTGGCGGCGAAAGTAATACGATAAGTTGAGTTTGATAAAAATGAGTTCATGCCACTTTCTTCATAAATTCCTTTGAGCTGTTCGGTATCTTGAATGATTAAAAATAGACGGACGCGATAACCGCGGAAATAGGCGATGCCCGCTAAAAATTGTTCCATTTTGCCTAGCGTTGGGAACTCATCCATCATCATTAAGACTCCAAATTTTTCGTTGGGACGAGGCATTTTAGCGGTAAAAAACGATGCTGCTTGTTGATAAAACATCCCCATTAATGGCTTCAAACGTGAAATGTTATCTGGCGTCAAACCAATATAGGCGGTGTGCGGTGATAATTTAAATTCATGTAAATTGAAATCTGAAGTTGCAGTTGTGGTGTCGATTAAAGGGTTGGCCCAAAGCTCGAGAGAAGAGTTGGCTGTAGAAGTAACCGAACCACGTTCTTTATCGGGTTTTTGCAAATAAGATGCAATATTCATGTAAGAAACTGGGTGAATTTTTTTGCCCATTGTGTCGAGAACTACCGCCAAATTGTAAACAACGTCATCATTTCTTAAAGTTCGCACAACTTCGCCAAGAGTGCAGGGGCGGTCTTCCGCAGCCACCAAAAATAACATAACGCCCGCTAAAAGTGAGCGCGCTTCATTTTGCCAAAATTCTTGTTCAGGCAATAAAAAGTTACAAATTTTTTGAACGTCATCAACCATTTGCCCGGGTTTAGTGCTAATCCAATCCATGGGGTTGTAGCAATGGCTGATTCCGTCGGGATCTGCCGGATTCCATAAAAAAACTCTCTGTTTTAAATTTTTACGACGCCAACCTGAAGTTAATTCGTAGTTTTCAAGTTTAATATCGTGAACAATAACCGAATCGGTCCAAAATAATAAATTTGGAATTACAAATCCCACACCTTTACCAGAACCCGTTGGAGCGAATAAAAGAATGTGTTGAAAGCCCTCGGCAATTAGGAGTTCGTTGCGGAATTTGCCGAGCAAAACTCCGGTTTTGGCGCGTAATCCCATTTTTTTAATTTCGGGATCGGTTGCCCAATGAGCGTCGCCATGAATTGATTCGGGTTTTTTAAAAGGTCGCCAATCCATAATTGGTGCGCGAAAAATCCATGCGATTGCTAAAAATAACAAATAAGGAACTAAAGTTGCTAACCATAATTTTAGAATAAATCCATTGCCACTTTTGATGGTTAGTGTGCCTCGCTTTTCGATATAAAATTTCCAATAATATACCATATTTTTATGAATGGCGATAAATTGATTAACGACATCTTTTGAGAAAAAGGAGTCAATGGTGGTTAAATCTTTGGAAGTGCTAAATAACAATAAAATTCCCGAAATATAATAACATATCGCGAGAAGAATAGCTCCTATGCTTGCAATTGTAGAGAAGTTGCGAAAATTTCTTAAAAATGGATTGTCGGCAACTGTATTTGACATTTTTTGTGGATTTATTTAATTAATTTTGAATTTATTTTTGCCATTTTTATAAAAATATTTAAAATAAATCAATCAAAAAGTTATATTATTTTTAAAAAATATTTAAGATTTAATGTGTAAAAATATCGATAGAAGCAAAATTCTGTAAATCAAGTTCAACTCGTGTAGGTAAAAAATTTACGCAAGATTGGAAAATTTCAAAACGATTTTCGCGACTTAACATTTTAGTAAGATTTTCTTTTAAAGCTTGAAGAG
>JBIIBR010000069.1:0-6785 GCA_044239285.1 Rickettsiales bacterium
CAAATTCTTTCTAAATTTGCGTAAGCAAATTTAATTAAACTCATTAGTCTCTCATTAATACCGCTTCCAATCTTAAATCAGGCGATTGAATTTGAAGGCGAGTCTGCGTAAGCCTACCACTATTTAGGCGCGCAAAGACGAGACCTGATAAATTCGGTCGCATCATTTAAGAGTGGAAGTGGTATTTGAAGAAATTAGAATCGAGGCAATAGCCTGGCAAGCTATTCCCTCTTCTCGCCCAATGAATCCCAGCTTTTCGGTTGTGGTGGCTTTGATATTAATTCTTTGCGAAGAAATTCCTAAAATTGAAGAAAGTTCTTCTTTCATTTTATTTTTATATTTTAAAATTTTTGGTTTTTCACAAATTATTGTTAAGTCAATATTTAAAATTGAAGCACTAGATTTTTGAATAATTCCGTAAACTTTTTTAAGCATTTCGCGCGAATCGCAATTTTTCCATTTTTGTTCGCTCGGCGGAAAATGTTCGCCAATATCTCCGCGACCAATCGCGCCAAGAAGTGCGTCAATTAAGGCGTGAATCCCGACGTCACCATCGGAATGAGCTAAGATTTTTTTATCAAATTCAATTTCGGTTCCGCATAAGCGAATAAAATTATCTTCATCATTTTCAATTTTACGAAAACCATGAACATCAAAGCCAATGCCACATCTAGTTTCCTCGCGATAATCATCGATTAAAAATGGAATCATGTGCTTGGCGCGATCATAATCTTCTTCGGTGGTAATTTTAAAATTATTTTGTGATCCGGGAACAATGGCGACGGGTATTCCGGCATATTCATTTAAAGCTGAATCATCGGTAAAATTTAAATCTTTAAAAGCAATGTGAGAATTTAAAATATCTTGATATAAAAATCCTTGTGGAGTTTGTGCGCGCCACAAGTTTTCTCGCTCTAGGGTCCATTCAATTTTGCCATCGCCAATTTTTTTAATGGTATCTTCAACGGCGATTGCCGGAATAACGGCGGGATGGCTTTCGAGTTTTTCTAAAATTCCGTTAATTATTCTTTTGGAAACGAAGGGACGAACGCCGTCATGAATTAAAACTTTATTGGGCTTATAATCAATTAATTCTTCGAGACCAATACGAATTGATGATTGCCTAGTCTCGCCACCAAAAACTGGGTTTAGTAAATCTAAGCCGATTGTTGCTTGCTCGTAAAGCTCAATATCGTCGGGGTGAATGACGCACAAAACGTCGGAAACTTGTGGATGATTTAAAAATGCTAAAATTGAGTGTCGAAGCATTGGGATTCCTGCGAGCGGAAGATATTGTTTGGGAATTCCTTCGCCTCGATTGAAGCGATTTCCCCTTCCGCAAGCCGTAATTAAGGCGACAATTTTTTCCATGATTTTAGTCGATAAAATTATATTTTGTCTTCAATTCTTTTAACCATTTCTTCGCGGAAATTTTTTATTAATCCTTGAACCGGCCAAGCCGCGGCGTCACCCAAGGCGCAAATAGTGTGGCCTTCAATTTGTTTACTTAAATTATAAAGTTGGTCGATTTCTGCAACTTTGGCGTCACCCTGAACCATGCGATCCATAATTCGCATCATCCAACCCGTGCCTTCGCGACAAGGCGTGCATTGGCCACAAGATTCGTGTTTGTAAAAATGCGAGAGTCGGGCGATGGCATCGATAATGTCGGTAGATTTATTCATAACAATAACTCCCGCCGTTCCAAGACCAGTGCCTACTGCTTTTAATGAATCAAAATCCATTAAAACCGTATCACAGATTTCTTTTTTAATTAATGGAACTGAAGATCCTCCTGGAATTATTGCCAAAAGATTATCCCATCCGCCGACAACTCCGCCGGCATGTTTTTCAATTAATTCTTTCAATGGAATTCCCATTTCTTCTTCGACATTGCAAGGTTTGTTGACATGTCCCGAAATGCAAAAAATTTTAGTGCCAGTATTTTTTTCGCGACCAATTGACGCAAACCATTCGGCTCCGCGACGCAAAATTTCTGGAACAACCGCAATTGATTCAACATTGTTAACCACCGTTGGGGATCCATATAAACCAATTAAAGCGGGGAAAGGTGGTTTGAGTCGAGGTTGACCTTTGTTACCTTCTAAGCTTTCTAAAAGAGCGGTCTCTTCGCCACAAATATAAGCGCCCGCACCACGATGGATAAAAATATCTAAATTCCAATCTGAACCGCAGGCATTTTTGCCAATTAATTTTGCATCATAAGCTTCGTCGATGGCTTTTTGTAAAGCGACGGATTCGTTATAATATTCGCCACGAATATAAATATAACAAGTGTTGGCATTGATTGCTTTTGAAGCGATTAGACACCCTTCAATTAATTTATGAGGTTCGTTGCGTAAGATGTCGCGATCTTTACAAGTGCCCGGCTCAGACTCGTCGGCATTAATAACCAAATAATGTGGTTTACCAATTTTTGGATCAGTTTTTTTTGGAACGAATGACCATTTGGTGCCAGTTGGGAAGCCAGCGCCACCGCGCCCTCTTAATCCAGAATTTTTTACTTGTTCAATTATCCATTCGCTTCCATTATCAATAAATTTTTTAGTTTGTGACCAATCGCCTCTTTGTTTAGAGCTTGCTAAATTATTTGATTGAAATCCGTATAGATTTGTAAAAATTTTATCTTGTTCTTTGAGCATTTTTGAAAAGATTTTAATTTGTAATGCAAAAATAATAATTATTTTTTTTGAGAAAATTTAAAAAAATAAGTTTAATTTATATAAAATTATTTGCTAAAAATTTTTTTTGAAATAACTTATCAAAAATAAAATAAATTTGCAAATTAATAATCAAATTAAAATTTAGGTGAAGACTTACAAAAAAATCATTAAATATAGCTTTTTGTTTTCGCTAATCTTTTGCGACTTCTCATGTTCGCAAGGAAAGGTTGACCCCTATTTTGACGATATTGGTTTAACTGAAAAAGATATCAAAGATTCAATTATAAAGTCAAAAATTGATCAAAAAAAAGCTAAGGAAGATGCAATTAAAGCTGATAGTCCAATTCCGCGACTTAACAGAGTCATAGTCTCTCCACCTATTCCAAAAATTGGCGGTGAGAAAATAATTTCTTTTTATGTTACTGATCAAGTTCCGCTTCGTGACGTGTTAATTGAGCTTGGAAGAATCGCCGAAATTGACGTTGACGTCGATCCAAAAATTTCGGGTGGAGTAATTATTAACGCTAAAAATCGTCCATTCAAAGAAATTATCGACCGCATCGCAACTCAAGGCAATCTTCGTTATTCTTATAAAAATAAAGTTTTATATTTTGAAACAGATAAGCCTTTTATGAAAAATTATTTTGTCGATTATCTTGATGATTCGCCATTGTGGGATGATGTTCAAACCAATATCGAAAATATTTTTACTTCAGAAAAAGATTCAAGCTCTAGCGAAGGCTCTACATCATCAGCAAGCGTTACGCCCAATAAAACTGCGGGTATGTTAACAATTTACGCTACACAAAAACAGCATGATGCCATTGAAAAATATTTGGAAGATGTCAGCAAACAATCATCAACTCAAGTTTTGATTGAAGCTAAAGTTATTGAAGTTTCTTTATCGGATAAATTTAGGGCGGGGATTGATTGGTCGCAAGATCTTTTTAAATTTAGTTCGCCTGATGCCGATACTAACTTCGCCGCCATGGCAACTATGGCAAATCCAGCTCTGAAAATTTTTGGTGGCGATATCAATATTGCGGTAGATGCCATGTCGAAATTTGGTTCGACCAAAGCAATTTCTAGTCCGAGAATTCATGCCATGAATAATCAAAAAGCTTCTTTAAATTTTGCCGAAAAATTAGTTTATTTTAAAGTTGAGGCGCAACAAAGCGCACAAGGAACAACTACGGGAACAGCAGCCTCAACAGTTGCAACCACCGTCACCTCAACTAAACAAGAAGAAAATGTTGGGGTGCAAATAGAAATTACGCCGTCGATTAATCTAAAAACCGGTGAAATCACCATGAGTATTTCGCCAAAAATTACGCAAAAAACTGGTGACGTAAAAGATCCGGCAACAGCTAACACGGCAAACTTTAGCTATGCTAATTCAGTGCCAATAATTACCACTCGCGAAATAACAACTACCGTCAAAATTATTTCGGGAAATGTGGTTATTTTGGGTGGCTTAATGAAAGATACTTCAACGGGAAATCAAGGTGGTATTCCATTCCTAAGAAGAATTCCAATTTTTGGTTGGTTATTTAAATCTATGGAAAAATCATCCGATGTTAGCGAAACTGTAATATTTATTAAGGCAACTATTGTAAATAGCGGAACTAGAGCCAATAAGGTAGATCGCGATTTACAAGAAAAATATGATGTTAACCGTCGCAATTATTTTTAAAAAATGAATTCAATTCTTAAATATATTTTAAAAAATGGTCTTAGAGACCGTTTATATCTAGGTCTCTTTATCTCAATTGCCGTCGCCTTCGCGGTTTCTATATTTTTAGGAACCACCATGCTGGCTGAGCAAAATCAATCGTCAATCGCTTACTCTCTCGCAACAATTAGAACAATTTTATCAATCGGCATGATTCTTTTTGTTTGCATCAATGTAAGCCGAGCTTTTGAAAATAAAGAAATTGAATTTATTTTATCAAAATCAATTTCGCGTGAAAAATTTATTCTTGGTTATCTACTTGGTTTTTTTATTGCCAATTTTTTGATTCTTTTCCCAATAACCGCAATAGTTTATTTGATTTTTCCGGTTAACAAAATCGGCACTCTTTTTTGGTTTTTAACAACTCTCTCTGAGAATTTAATCATCATTAGCTTTGCTTTATTGAGTTCATTAATTTTAAAAAATTCCTTTTCAGCAATTTTAGCTTCATTCGGATTCTACGCCCTCTCAAGATTGATGGGAATGTTTGTGATGGCAATCGACATGCCCGAAGATTATTCTTCGATTTCTCAAGGTGGATTAGCTAGTGCTTTAAAAATTTTATCGGTTTTATTTCCGCGACTCGATTTGTTTGCTCAGAGTTCTTGGGCAATTTATGGAATAAAGGAAAATGTGGTTTTATTAATTATTCTTTTTCAATCAATAATATATTTGTCATTGATGATTTTTATGGCATTTCATGATTTTAAGAAAAAACAATTTTAGATTTAGTTAGGTTTATTGTGAAAAATTTCAGATTATTTTTTTATATTTACTCGCATAAAATTTTCTTTTGGCTGTTTGTTTTGGTTTTTATTTTGCAAATATTTTTTTGGAGAATTGCTGAAAAATATCGCATTAATTATGACATTGTTCCGCCGGCACCATCAAAGCATTTTATCAAAGGTGCATCCTTTGGTGATGAAGAGTTTTTATTTAGAGTTTTAGCTTCTAGATTGCAAAATTCTGGCGATGTTTTTGCGGGTTTTGTTAGTTTGAAAAAATATGATTATTCGCGAGTTTATGATTGGATGACAATTTTAGATCAACTAAATCATGAATCAAAAATAGTGCCCTCTTTGGCAAGCTATTATTATTCTCAATCTTCTAATCCAGAACATATAAATTATGTTTTAAAATATCTCGATGAGCATTCTTCGGTTGATATTGATAAAAATTGGTGGTGGCTTTTTCAAGCAACTTTTATCGCCAAAAAAGATTTAGAAGATCTTGATAAATCTTTATATTTTGCCGAAAAATTAGCTAAAAATGAAGCTAAAGAGGCTCCACTTTGGACCAAACAAATGCCGGCATTCATTGGCGAAAAAAAAGGCGATGGATGCATGGCTTTCAAGGTTATAAAAAATTTAATGGATGAAAACGAAAGTGGTAAAAGACAAATTTCGGTTGAAGAAATGAATTTCATGCGTAATTTTATAAATAATCGTTTATCCAAATTAAAAAACCAGAATTTTAACCCAAAGAAATGTTAGAAAATTCTTTGAAAACTTTACCAAAAATTATTGAATCAGCCTTAAAAGAAGACGAAGCTTTTAATGATTTAACTTCAGATTTAACAATCGACGAAGACACTAAATGTAAATTTGCAATTAATGCTCGCGAAGATTTAGTTTTTTGTGGTAAAAAAATTGTCGAAGAAGTTTTTTTTCAACTTAAAAATTCTGCAAAATTTCAAAATTGCACTTTAAATTTGAAATATTTTTTTGAGGATGGAGAGTTTGTAAAGTCTAGAGAATCAATTGTTGATGGCTCTGGTGATGTTAAAATTATTTTAGCCGGCGAGAGAGTCATTTTAAATTTAATTCAGCATTTAAGTGCCATTGCAACCGCAACCAAAAAACATGTTGAGGCTTTGAATAATTCAAAAATAAAAATTCTCGATACGCGCAAAACTTTACCCAATTTGCGCGAGCTCCAAAAATATGCAGTGAAATGCGGTGGCGGACAAAATCATCGCTTTAATTTAGCTGATTTAATTTTAATTAAAGATAATCATATCAATGCTTGCGGTGGCATTGGAGCGGTCTTAACAAAGGTTTTGGCTAAAAAAAATAATGTGAAAATTGAAATCGAATGCGATAATTATCAACAGGTTGTTGAGTGTTTACAATTCAATCCAAATATTATTATGCTGGATAATATGAATTTTGAAGAATTGCAACAATCTATCTTCGCAATTCGTAACCACTCTCAAGCCATAGAAATCGAGGTTTCGGGCGGTATTAATTTAGAAAATATTCGGGATTATCGTAATTTCGACATTGATTTCATCTCCATTGGCTCTATAACAAATTCTGCTAAAATAGTTGATATTGGTCTTGACTTTATATAAAAAATAACAAATTTAT
>JBIIBR010000070.1:0-6784 GCA_044239285.1 Rickettsiales bacterium
TTTAAAATTGACCTTAAAAATAAAATATTTTTAAATTATCTAAAAATTTTAAACCATGCGAAATATTGCCATTCTAATCTTAACACTATTTACAATTTTCACAACTTCCTGTAATGGCTTAACCAAAAAATTGTGGAATCGGCATAATTACGATGAAGAATTTAAGCATTTTTTAATCAATTCGCAAAATGGTTATGTAGTTTTTTTAGCGGAAAAATTTCATTATGTTTTTATCGACAATTCCAATTTGATGAAAAATATTTTATTATGGAAAGACCGCCGAACCCTTTATATTGATACCTCGGAAACCGAAATTCATATCGATAAAAATAATCAAGCAGCTGGCGAAGTTTTGATTCGTAGCTTTTCCGAAAATTTAATGCCTCATCGCGAAGCTTTTTTGATCAATCAAAGCTTCAAAAAAGATAAAAAAGGTTGGTATTTGAAACTTAAAATTTTTGGCAATCGCTATCTCGCAAATCCGAATATTCACGGCAATTTCCCGCAATTAGATTTAAGTTATAAAATTAAAATTGCCGAAGATTTAGCAAAAGGAGAAATTTTAACGGCAACCGCCCTCACCCCAATAACCATAACCGCCGACGGCATCATCGCCATCGGCAAAATTTTACTTTCGCCCTTCGGAAATTAATTATTTAATTTGGCATTATTTATCTTGCTCGCATTTCCTTACCAATTGTTGGATTAACAGCTATTGTGCTCGGCTTTTTCGATAAAATTTTACTTAATTCTTCTGCAATTTTATCTAAAGATAACCCATCTTGAGCCTCTTGGTATAAAAATTGCTCTTGTTTTTCTAACTCGATTGCGCCTAAAATTAATTTAATTCTTTTCTCACTTAAACCCTCAAAAAACTTACCTCTTTTATCCGCATCAAAAAGAGAAATTTGTTGCACAAAATCACTTTTTTGCTCCTCATCGCCATATTTAAGAATAAGTTTTGTGAAATGATTTTTAACTTCGGGAGAAGGGAATTTCAAATCTAAAAATCCGTTAATCTTAACTTCTTTTTTTTTCAATAAAAATCCTATTTTTTTAATATCACCCTTCTCGAAAGAAATATTATTTTCAAAAATACGCCAAAGATAATTTTGCAAACCAAATGGAAGCAAATTATCTTGAAATTCTTCATCATAACTGCAAAGTTTTTCTTTTATAATTTGAGCTTTAAAATTATCGAATTTCCGCTCCGCGATTGGCAAAAATTTTGTTATTGATACTTCTTTTTTTTTGATTAATTTTTGGAATTCTTTGTTAAAACTTCTCTCGTAAAAATCATAAATTTTTTCAAAAATTCTAGTTTCGCCAATAAAATCTTTTTCAATTTTTTTGACGCTTTCAATCAATTTTTCAGTGGCATTGTTAACAATTTCTTGTTTTAACTCTTTATGAGGCTGATATCCCTCCCCTCGGTGCTCTAAGGTTGTCGGATCGAAAGTAAAAAGCTCACTTTCGTAGATTATCTCCAAAATATAACGCGTTAATAAGCGCATGCTTTTGATGGCGCAATTTCCTCTTTTTTGTTCTTTGGTTGGAATTGAATAAGTTATGGTTGAAAATTCTATTTCATCAATTTTTTTTTCTTCTAATATTTTTGCAAATTCTTTATAAAAAACTTCAGAATCTTTTTCTTGCGAAGTTTTTTCAACAAAATTTTGAAAATATTTATTTTTATCTAATGTCGTGGTTTCACGCTTAAAAGATAATGGCACTTTAAGTTCTAAAATTGTTGCACCGTTAATATAAAATGTATTGCCAATTTTTTGATCATCACAAACTTTATTGCCATCACAATAACTAATCTTTGTTAAATGATCATCATCAACGTGAAATATGAAATAGGCTCTGTGCCCCCTTAATCCAGATTTATAAATGTGAAGGCTTTTATTTTTTTCACTCCCCTCTTGGAGCTTTATTTCCACAATTTCTTTTTGAGTTATTTTTTCATAAATTTCAACAAGATTTTTAATTAAACCATCTGGCAAATCTTCTTTTTTTGGCAAAAAAGCAGAAAGTATTTTTTCTAATTGACCCTTACTAAATCCTTGACCCAAATCACCATAAAAAAGTTTTAAAAAATTAAAATTTTCAACAAAATCAATGATATTATTGATTTCTTCGGTCGCCAAATCTCTACCAAATTGTTTTTGAAAAATAATTTTTAATGTATTTTTACAATGCTCCGAAGGGTTTTTGTAAAACATTAAAATATTAAACATAATCGGGGTTTCGCCAGATTCATTTTCTTGCTTTAAAATTTGTGGATTAATATCAATTATTGCACTTATAACTTCGAAATTATTTTGCTCTATTGCAGAAAAAATTGAAATTTGCTCACCTTCTATCTCTTGTTGATCTGTCTGGGTTGGCATCGAATTACATATGATTAAATTAATTAAACTGGGCTAAATTATAATCAAAAATATAGGATGAACTCGTATCGAAATTGTAAATTTTAAAAAATTTGTTAACCAAGATTCTCCATAAAAAACTCAATCAATAAGTTTAATAAAATATTTTTAGAATGATTTTGAGTTTTTAATAAAAGCAAAATAATTATATTTAAAAAATATTAACTATTTTTTTATTTATAAAATAGAAAGTCATTTAAAATATATAAAATTTTAAGAGTTTCGAGGGAAATGTATTAAAAATAATGTTCAGAGTCTTTTGCATCTTATACCATTTCCAATAAAAAAAATATCACTTAAGGACTGTAAATTAAGCTTCATCTTTTTGGCTAAATATCTTCAAAAAGTTGGTCGTGCTAACGCAACGACAGGATTTTCATCTCAAAAATATTTTGCTTAATTTAACATTTTTTGTTGGAAATGGTATTAAAAACTAAATTTTAATTAAAACCAAGAAAGTCTCAGCTAAAACTCTCTCCGATATTTCGTTTTGGAATAAAAAAAATCGATCTGATTTCCTCTTCAATTTTGTATTTATTACAAAAAATTAATCCATCGAATCCCCTCTCCCCGCCTGCGGGGAGAGGGGATGACGGCGAGAATTTTTTCCAAAAACTAAATTAAAAGCATCTTCAATATTTCGTTTTGAAATAAAAAAATCGAATCAACTCCCTCTTTAGATTTTTTATTTATCACGAAAATTAATCCATCGAATCCCCTCTCCCCGCCTGCGGGGAGAGGGGAAAGGATTTCATCGCGGATGTCGCGATTCATTCGCGACGTAGCGATTCAACTTCTCCCTAAATTTGCGTCCGCAAATTTAATTCAGTGACGCCCTAATTTTTTTAGTTGCTTCAACCATGCCACGAAGTGCCGATTTAGTTTCTGGCCAGTCACGAGTTTTTAAACCGCAATCTGGATTGACCCAAATTTGTTCTGGATCTAAAACTTTCAAAGCTTTGTTAAGTAATTGCTCCATCTCGTCAACCGAAGGAACTCGTGGCGAGTGAATATCGTAAACGCCCGGTCCAATTTCATTTGGATATTTGAAGTTAATGAAAGCATTCAACAATTCCATTTGTGAACGTGAAGTTTCAATCGAAATCACATCGGCGTCCATGTCAGCAATCGCCGAAATAATGTCATTAAATTCGGAGTAACACATGTGAGTATGGATTTGCGTGCGATCTTGAGCCGCTGAAGCTGTAATGCGGAAAGCATCAACCGCCCATTTCAAATATTCGTTCCAATTTTTTTGACGAATCGGTAAGCCTTCTCTAAGAGCGGCTTCGTCGATTTGAATAATTTTAATGCCCGCCTTTTCGAGATCCAAAACTTCGTCGCGAATCGCAAAAGCAATTTGCATTGTAGTGTCTTTGCGCGGTTGATCATCACGCACAAACGACCATTGTAAAATTGTAATCGGACCCGTCAACATGCCTTTCATGATTTTTGAAGTCAAGCTTTGTGCATATTTTGCCCACTCAACCGTCATCGCTTTTGGACGCGAAACATCACCGAAAATTACCGGCGGTTTTACACAGCGTGAACCATAACTTTGCACCCAACCATTTTTGGTAAAACAAAAACCGCTAAGTTGTTCGCCGAAATATTCGACCATGTCGTTGCGTTCAAATTCACCGTGAACCAAAACATCAATGCCAATTTCTTCTTGGAATTTAACGGTGCGCGCCGTTTCTTCTTTGATGAATTTTTCATATTCACTTACAGAAATTACGCCCGCTTTGAAATCCGCTCGAGCCTTACGCACTTCTTTAGTTTGCGGAAATGAACCAATCGTTGTTGTTGGCAATAAAGGTAAGTTTAGCGCTTTTTGAATTTTCTTTCTTTGCTCATAATTATTTTCGCGATTAAGCAAAGATTCATCAATTTTCGCCACACGTTTTTTAACTTCTTGATTATGAATTTTGGCAGAAATTTTACGATTGGCAACGGCTTTATTGTTATTATCAATCAAGCTTTGAACCGATGATTCTTCGCCATTCACAGCTTTTGCAATTGCTACAATTTCAAGTAATTTTTCAGTCGCAAAAGATAGCCAAGATTTAATTTCTAAGTCAAGAACGGTTTCGCTTTGTAAACTTACGGGAACATGGAGGAGTTGGCACGAAGGCGCAATAATTACACGATTTTTTCCAAGTTTCGCCGAGGCTTTTTTAGCAATCGCGATTGAATTTTCGATATTGTTGATCCAAATATTACGACCATCAACCAAGCCTAGCGACAAGGTTTGATTATCACGCACTAAATTTAAAACTTTTTCAAATTGTTGCGGTGCACGAACTAGATCGACGTGAACTGAATCGGTTTGTAAATCGAAAGCTAATTCAGAATTATCTTCCAAACTTTCAAAATAAGTTGCCAAATGCAATTTAATTGAACCAGCAAATTTGCGAAGTTGCGGATAGGCTTTTATGTAGGCTTGAACCGCTTCTTTTGAAAGATCGGTAACCAAAAATGGCTCATCAATTTGCACATCTTTAACGCCGATTTCATGTAATTTTTTGAATAATTCTTGATAGGCTGAAAGCAAATTATCGAGCAATTCAAGTTTATTTGAACCATCAATTGCCTTACCCAAAAGTAAAAAAGTAACTGGTCCGAGAATTACGGGACGAGTTTCGATGCCAGCTTTTTTGGCTTCAAGAAATTCATCAAAAATTTTATTTGAAGAAATTTTGAATTTTTGATTTTTAGAAAATTCGGCGACTAAATAATGGTAATTAGTGTCGAACCATTTGGTCATTTCCATGGCGGTAACGTCAATGCCACCAACTTGTGCACCACGAGCCATGGCGAATAATAAATCTAAACCAACAACATTGCCTAAAGAAAATTTAAAAGCCTCAACAAAACGATGTGGAATTGAGCCGAACAAGGCAATATTATCAAGGACTTGATCATAAAATGAAAAATCATTGGAAGGAATGAAATCGATGCCAGATTTTTGTTGCAATTCCCAATTATTATGGCGAATTTCTTGAGCAGATTTTTTCAAATCAACTTCATTTGAAGAATTTTTCCAAAAACTTTCGACGGCTTTTTTTAATTCGCGATTGGCTCCGATACGCGGAAATCCAAGAGATGCGGTTTTGATCATAAAAGTATATTTTTAAATTTATGCAAGGCTTTGCAAAAAAATGTGGCAGACTTGCCAAAAAATTTGTGTGAAATTTTTTATTTGCTAAAAATTGAATTTAATTTAGCATGTTTTTAATCTTAAAAATTATTTTAATAACAAGCAAAGATTTTTTTAATTTATTATCAAATGACAATACACAAAACAGATATAGTTATCGTCGGAGCTGGTCCCGCAGGGCTATTTAGCATTTTCGAAGCCGGTATGCTTAAAATGAAATGCCATGTCATCGACACCCTCGAAACCATTGGTGGACAATGCACCGCACTTTATCCAGAAAAGCCAATTTACGATATTCCCGCTCATCCAAAAGTTTTAGCGAGTGAATTAATTGAGCTTCTCGAAGCGCAGGCTAAGCCATTTAATCCAACCTATCATCTTAATCAACAAGTGCAAAAAATTGCTGAAAAAGATGATGGTAGTTTTGTGGTGGAAACTTCAAAAAATATTAAAATTGAGTGCAAAGCGATAATCATCGCCGCAGGCTGTGGAGCCTTCGGACCCAATCGCCCTCCCCTCAAAAATATTGAACAATTTGAAGGCAATTCAATTTTTTACTCGGTACGCAATAAAAAAGAATTTGTTGACAAAAAAGTTGTAATCGCTGGAGGCGGAGATTCCGCCGTCGATTGGGCGATAAGCCTCGCCGAGATTGCGCAAAAAATTTACGTCGTTCATCGTCGTGATAAATTTCGTTGCGCACCCGAAAGCGCCGACAAAATGAAAAAACTTGAAGCCGAAGGTAAAATTGAAATGGTAATTCCATTTCAACTTGAAGGTCTCGAAGGCAATGATTCCAAACTTTCGCACGTTATCGTTAAAGATTTTGATAATAATATTAAAAAAATTGAAGCTGATTATTTATTGCCATTTTTTGGACTCGCCATGGAGCTCGGACCCATTGCCAATTGGGGCTTAAACCTTCATAAAAATAATATTGAGGTTGATCGCGCAACAATGCAAACTTCCAAAAAAGGGATTTATGCGGTTGGCGATATTGCCACTTATTCACATAAATTAAAATTAATTTTGACGGGCTTTGCTGAATCCGCCAGCGCATGTCACGACATTTTTAAAATAGCTTTCCCCGATCAAATTTATCAATTTGAATATTCAACCAGCAAAGGAATTTCATAATATGTTTTCAAAATTAGAATTCCTAATTGCCCTACGCTACCTTAAGTCAAAGCGT
>JBIIBR010000071.1:0-6780 GCA_044239285.1 Rickettsiales bacterium
GCGAAAGGTAAATTTTCAATATCTCCACAAATTTTGGTGATTTTATCGGGATTTTTTTGAAAATTATTTAACATTTTCAAACTTAAATCAATTTCATAAATTTCGCAATTATCAAGATTTTTTAAAAGACTTCTGGAGATAAAGCTGGTGCCACTTCCGAGATCAAGAATTTTAATTTTATCGGGATTTTTTTTATCAATATTTTCAACAAAAATTTTACATAATTTTTTAGCAGTTTTTTTCTGAATATTAGCATTTGTGTTATATTCACTAACCTTAGAGGAAAAATTATAATCAATTATTTGTTTATTAAAGCTCATGTTTGTTGACTAAAATTCACTAAATCTCCACTATTTACTTTGTGATTTGGCTTACCATCGATATAAACATTGTGGCGATCACTGCCTCCACCCGTAATACCAATTTGAGTGTGCGCAGCCTCGCCAAGACCATTAACAACGCATCCAAGAATCGAAACTGTGATCGGATTTTTTATATGCTCAACTCTTTTTTCAACTTCTTCGACAGTTTTAATGACGTCAAAACCTTGTCGCGCGCAAGATGGACAAGAAATTAAATTGACTCCACGATGACGCAAACCAAGGGTTTTAAGAATTTGATAAGCAACTTTTACTTCTTCTTTTGGATCGGCTGAAAGTGAAACGCGCATTGTGTCGCCAATGCCTTGCCACAACAAGCTTCCAAGTCCAATTGAAGATTTAACCGTTCCGGCGGAAAGGCTTCCCGCCTCAGTAATACCAATGTGCAAAGGATAATCACAATTTTCTGCTAAAGCTTTGTAGCTTGCAACCGCTAAAAAAACATCCGAGGCTTTGACGCTAATTTTAAAATTAAAAAAATCATTATCTTCAAGAATTTTAATGTGACGTTGCGCCGATTCTACCAAGGCTTCCGGCGTTGGAGTTTTATATTTTTGCAAAATATCATTTTCTAAGGAGCCAGCATTTACCCCAATTCGGATCGAACATCCATAGTCTTTGGCAACTTTTATTACTTCGCGAACTTTGTCGTCTGAGCCAATATTTCCGGGATTAATTCTTAAACATTTGGCGCCGGCAATTGCCGATTCTATGGCGCGACGATAATGAAAATGAATGTCGGCAATAATTGGCACGGGACAATGCGGAATAATTTTCGCTAAAGCTTCGGAAGATTCTTGGTCGGGAACCGAAATTCTAATTAATTCGGCGCCAACTTCATGACATTCATTGACTTGTCGAATAGTAGCTTGAACATCGGTGGTTCTAGTGTTAGTCATGGTTTGTACCGCAATTGGAGCATCGCCTCCGATTGCAACATTGCCAACAAAAATTTGCTTAGATTTGCGACGATGAATGGCGCGATAAGGGCGGATTTCGTTGATTTTATCTTGCATAAATTTTACGAGATATTTTTAAAAAAATTAGTAATTTTTGTGTAATTTTTTTCGAGCAAAAAATTAATTTTTACTGAATCAAAGTTTACAATATTTATAATCGAAATAAAGTCTTTAAAGCCAAGTCCACCAAAGTTTTTATAGGAATTAATTTTATTAATTTTTAAAAAACTTAAAATAATTAAAAAGCGGAAAAAAATTACGTCAAAATTCTTTTCAAAAAATTGTTCGGTGGAATTTTCAAAAATAATTTTATCATCGACAAAGCTTTGGAAATCAATGCCTTCCAAAGCTTTTTCAATCTTAAAATTCTTTAAATTTTCAATATAATTTTCAAGATTTTCAAAAAATTCTTCATAAAAGATTTGGAGATTTTTTTGGTTTAAATCAAAAATATCTTTCCAGATTTCTGGGTTTGAATCATCAAGGCGGAAAGCATTTTTAAAAAAATCATTATCGATTTTTTTTAAAGAAAATTCGATGCATAAAAATGATAAAAATTGTGGCAAATGTGAAACTAAAGCATAAATTTCATCGTGATTTTTTGCCTCAATAAAATCAGGAATGGCGTTGATTTGTTTAGCTATTTCAAAAAGTTTTTGAGCTTCAGAAATATTATTTTGATTTTTACAAATCAGAAATTTTTTATTTAAAAAAAGATCTTCGTTAGAATTTTCAAATCCACTCTCGACGCTTCCTGCAATTGGATGGCTGGGCACAAAATTTTGTGGAATATTTTTAAATTTAAAATCCTTTACCGATCCAATATCAAAAATTAAAGTTTGCGGATTTACTCTAGAATTAATTTTGGTAAATAATTGTTGATATTGATTAAGCGGAGCGCAAATCGCAATCAAATCAAAGTCGGTTAAATCATCGTCGAGAAGAGCGATGTTATCGATAATTTTTTGCTCTTTGGCGAGCTCGACGGCGTCGATATCGATATCAAAAGCATAAATGCTTTGCGAAATATTATATTTTTTGAAAGATTTAGCGATTGATCCACCAAGGAGTCCGAGACCAATTACTAATGTTTTTTTGTAAGTAAATATTTTCAAAATTAAAAAATTTAATAAATAAATTGCAAAAGAAAAAATTGAATTTAAATTGACAAATTGAATTAAATGTAAATTCTTTATAAATTATATTTCAAAAAATTTTTAAAACAACAAATGAAAAATTTTTTAATAATAACATTGTTAATCCTAGGCTTAACATCTTGTACTAACAAAGTCGTCGATATTAAAAGCCCTTGTGTTTCAAGTGAAGATGGTCCTTGTGGTCCTAAAAAACCGATTAATGATTGGTGGATCAAAGATTATAAAAAGCACCATTCTCATTCTTTATCTTAAAAATTATACATTCTTGAAATTATGACAGAGCAAACTACAAAAAAAGAATTAACTTTCGCAGAAAAATTTGGTAAGAAAAAAACTTTTACCTCTTCTCAGGTTGATAAAAATTCAACCGAGAATTCTAAACCTGAACCTAAAAATGAAACTATGTTTGAAGAACAAAAATCTAATAAAAAAGCCGTAGATCCTCAAAAAAGAGCTCTCGCCCAATATATTTATCTAGTTAGAGGTGTTGATGCTGGCAGAAATGCTTGGTATTACGTTTTAGTTGAGCGCTTAAAAGTACAATTATTTTTAAAAGCTTTAAATGATGACATAATTCATCTCGAAAAATATGGCAAAATTCTTTACTCAGCATATGGAGATGAACCACCTGCTAATGTTACCCAAGCCATCAAAGACGAATATGGTATTAGCTAAGTCTAAAATTAGTTTTTAGTTAGCTAAAAATTTAACGAATGTAACTCTACTTTATGAAAAATTTAAAGCTTGCCGTAATTGTTTTTTTGTCAATTTTTGTTGGATTTTTTTCAGCAATTTCATCTGCTCAAATACAACAAGTAAGCTCTAAGCCTGTTAAAAGCAAATATTCCGAAGATCTTTTAAATCAAGTTCTTGAGCGCGTTAAAAATGATTATGTTGAAGAAAAAACCCAAGATCAATTAATTGAAGCGGCAGCATCTGGGGTCTTATCATCGCTAGATCCGCACTCTTCTTTTTTAAATTTAGAAGACCTTAAGGAGATGAATATTCATACCAAAGGTGAATTTGGCGGTGTAGGAATTGAAATAACCACCGATATGTCAGTGGCAAAAGTGGTATCGGCAATTGAAGATACGCCAGCTTATCGTGCTGGAATAAAATCGGGCGATTACATAGTTCGCATCGATGGCAAATCAACATATTCAATGAAAATCGATGAAATTGTTAAAAAAATTCGTGGCAAAGTTAATTCTCCCGTCAAACTTTCAATTTATCGCAAAGGTGAAAAAGATCCTATTGAAAAAACCATATTTCGTCGCATCATCAAAATTAAACCAGTAAAATCAAATCGTTTTAACGATGTCGCTTACATAAAAATTACTAATTTTTCTGAAAAAACTTTTACTGACTTAAAAAGTGAATTAAAAAAATTAAAAACTCAAATTGGCGAAAAAAATCTTAAAGGCCTAGTGCTTGATTTACGTAATAATCCCGGTGGATTGCTTGATCAAGCAATTGAAGTGAGTGCTGGATTTCTTGATAAAGAAAAAGTTGTGGTTTCGGTTAAAGGTAAGGCAGGAATTTTAAAAGAATTTCAAACTGAAAATGATCAATTTTTAATCCCAAATCTACCAATGGTTGTGTTAATCAATGAAGGCTCGGCATCAGCTTCTGAAATAGTTGCTGGCGCTTTACAAGATCACAAAAGAGCGGTTATTATGGGCTCTAAATCTTTTGGAAAAGGTTCAGTTCAAACCGTTATTCCACTTGAAAATAATCAAGGCGCGATAAAAATGACAACCGCACTTTATTATACCCCATCGGGTCGCTCAATTCAAGCTATGGGAATTGAACCAGACATTGAACTTTCGCAAGCTTCTATCGAAAAACAAAAAGATCTTGAGCGCGACTCTGAAGCTGATTTAAAAGGTCATATTGAAATCAAAATTCAAGATTTAATCGAAAAAACTGCGAAATCTTCTAAAGAAAAAACCAAAATTGCCGATGAAAATATAGATGTTTATCAAAAGGATTATCAATTGGCAAGAGCCCTTGATTTAATTCGTGGCATCGGTCTTTATAATTCTATTGTAAAAAAATAATGCGCTATTTTTTGGTTCTTTTTTTTAGTCTTTTGAGCTTTGGTTCTTTGGCTAAAAATAAGGCCATAAATAATCTCGAGAACCTTCCGCAAAAACCAATCTCTCAAATCATTGTTAATAATAAAATCATCACCAATGATGAAATTAATGAAAGATTTGAATTTATAATCAAGACTACAAAATTAAAAATTAATCAAAAAAATCAACGTGATTTTTGGCGCAAAATAGTCATTGAAAGAATGATTGAGGAAGAGTTAATTTTGCAAAAAGCTAAATTTTATAAAATCGAAATTAATAAAAATGAATTAGATTTTGAAATTGAGAATTTCGCTCAAAAAAATCACAAAAATCTTGAGAAATTTTATCTTTTTTTACAGAAAAATAATTGGAATTTTGTTAATTTTAAAAAACAAATTGAGGCAGAGTTGGTTTGGAAAAAAATTCTTCAAGAAATTATTAAACCGTCGATAAATGTCAACGTTCCCGAGATAAAAGAGTGGCTCGAAAAAGAAAAAATAGATGGTCAAAATGATAAATATTTACTTCAAGATTTTGTGATCGATAAATCCTTAAATTCTCAAGAATTTGCTAATAAAATTTACGAAGAATTAATTTTACAAGATAATTTTAAAAATTTTGTTGATAATTTTTTGTTATTAAAATCAAATGATGTAAATCAAAATACAAGTTGGTTTTGGGCTTCGGAATTGAATCAAAAAATTTCTCAATCAATTAATAAATTAAAAATTAACGAATATTCCAAGCCAATTTTGCTTGAAGATGGTTGGCATATTTTTAAATTAATTGATAAAAGAAATGATTTGAAATTGAGTGACGGGGAATATGATTTTATCAAAAATCAAATTATGAATAGAAAAATCGAAATGGCGATAAAAAATTATTTACGCGAGCTAAAAAAAATGGCATTTATTGAATTTAAATAAATATAGAAGCCTAGAAAAACTTGATTCAGGCGGAGATATTTAATTAATTTTTTTGAGCTTTTATAATGAAAGGAATTTGAGAAATTGTAAATATCATTGAAATAGTCATCATACCAAAAACTTTAAATTGCACCCAAAAATCAGTTGAAAAATTTCTCCAAATTAATTCGTTTAAAATGGCAAGTGCAAAGAAAAAATAAGCCCAACGTAAAGACAAAATTTGCCAATCTTTAAAACTCATTTTTAATTGTTCACCGAGTAAAAATTTTAACATTGGTTTTTGCGCAAAATTTCCATAAAATAATATTCCGGCAAAAATTAAATTAATAATTGTTGGTTTAATTTTTATATAATATTCATCGTCAAAAAAAATCGTTAAACCACAAAAAAAACCCAAAAGCAATGCTGAAAAAGTAGCCACCTTGGGAATTTTTCTAGTTAAAATATAACTCACAAAAATAGCAATAGATGTTGTAAATAGCATCGCCAGAGTAGCAAATAATAATTTATCATAAACTACTGAAAGTTTATAACAAATGAAGAAAACTATTATCGGTAAGTAATCATAGAGAAATTTTGATAAAGCTTCAGAATTTTTATTTTTACTCATCACAAACCGCGCCAACCTTGACCTCTTCACTAACTTTCATTAATGATATTTTATATGTCATATTTGAAGTTTGAATCATGTAATCATAAATATTGTCGCCCATTTTAAAATTTTTCGGAATATCGACAATTCTTTCGGCTCCAGCGCTCATGCCGATTAAAGCCTTTTCGATAATTTTATTGAATCTACTTCCGATATCAAATTTCATCTTAGATTTATTAACTATATCACCGTTATTTTTGTTCATTAAAATATATTCGATTTCGACTTCGGATCCACATTTAACTTGAGCTCCACCAACTCCTTGACGAACATCTTGATAGGTTAATTCCTCTTTTTCAACGCCAACTTCATAACTATTTTTAATATTGGCAACACCTTCTTCAGAATTATTTTTCATTTCCTCTTTGACGTTCGAAATATTTTGCATATTTTGTTTAACAACATCAATCGATTTAGCGATATTTTCTTTGTTAATTTGATGCGAAATTGAAGATGGATCATTTTTTGTTTTTTCAAAAATGTAATAAATCAACGCGATCATTGCGATCAATTTAACAATTGGCAATTTTAAAAAATCATTTATCATTGTTTATAATTAATTTTCCTTGACGAATTAAAGTTAATTTATTGGCATCAATTTTAACAATAGTTGATGATATTTTGCTAG
>JBIIBR010000153.1:0-3633 GCA_044239285.1 Rickettsiales bacterium
TTAATAGTAGTAATTTTTTGTGTATCTTGATTTGAAACACCTGAAGATGGGGGATTTAACATTGTATTTTCTGTTAATAATTTAAAGAATGATTATTTGTAAAAACTTTTTAATTATAAATAATTATCAGTCAATCAATTATAATGTTAAATTTATTATTGAAAATTTATTTCAGATTTTGATTTAATTAAAATTCCCAAGAATATTCGGCAAAGCCACCATTGTTTAAATAGCTTTTGGCGAGTTGTAAATTATATTTAAAATTAAATTTATGATTATCTTGCGTTAAAAAATTTAAACCAAGTCCAAGATTTAATTTGTCTCTTTGCAAGATCGTTAAATAATTCGATATTTCTTGATTGCCATTAACAAAATTTGCGCGCATTAATTGACGATTATTTTTTAATTTTCTATCCCAAGAAATTGAAAAATTTGGTTTATATTGAATTTCGGAATAAGTAAAATTCCCCGCAAAATCAACGCCAAATTTGGCAATAAATTCATCATAATTTGCTCTTTTTACCTTTAAAGTTATATCTTCTAAACCCTTCTCTTTGTATGAGTTTTGCGAAAATTTAAAATATTGAAGAGATAAATCTGGCGTAATTGAAAAATTATTAAATATTTTAGCTTTATAACCAAAGCCACTTTCAAATGAATAGCTTTTTCCGCTAAAATTAGATTTGGCAATTTGTTGATAATTTTCGATTTTAATATTTCTTAAATTTTTATATTGATTAAAACTAAAATTGGCTAAATTTTTACTATAAAATCCTTTATAAATTTTCGAAAAATTATTGTTGTAAAGACTAAGTTGATAATAATTGGCATCATTGCTGTGAATTTTTAAATCATCGGCAATTGAAGCCTTGTTAATAGTGATTGCAGAGCCGATGATAATATCGTTATTTTTACTTTTAATCAAGCGATCAATTCCAATAATTCCGCCAAAATTATTGTTGGTAAATTTTTGTTTAGAATCATTGCTTTCTTGCATAGATTTCTCGCCAAAAAGTTGTCCCCATAATTCAAAATTTTTCGATTTTTCGATTTTATTTTTTTTGCTTTTTGGATCGATTACTTTGGCTAAATTAATATTTTTAACATGCGAAAAAATGCTGTTAGTAGCGATATCATTAACCGACAAGGCGTTGTTAATAAAGGTTTCAGGTGATATTGGCTTAAGACTTGTTAATGCTAAATTTAAATTCTCTTTATTTGAAATTCTGAAGAATTTTGCAGATAAATTTCCCGAAGAGGACATAATATTTTCTAAAAATACATAATTTTGAGCCCCGACAGTGGCTGAGTTAAAATTGTCGCTTAGTTTTATTTTGGTCACTATATTATTGCCACTTTTTTCTAAAATATTGTCGAATAAATATGAGTTGTCGCTAACTTTGACCAAATTGATGCCGCCCGAAATTGCAGTGGATTCCATGATTGTATATGGAGTTGTGAAAGCGAGTGAAGAAGATTCGGGGGCGTAATCTAAATCAATATTAGTGTTTGAATAATCGAAGGCGATATTGGTGGAGGCGTCGATGGTAAGATTTTTAGCATTTATTTTTCCAAAATCATTAAT
Source organism: Rickettsiales bacterium (assembly GCA_044239285.1). GTDB lineage: Bacteria > Pseudomonadota > Alphaproteobacteria > Rickettsiales > UBA1997 > CAILUF01. The sequence goes on from JBIIBR010000153.1 coordinate 1,586, forward strand.
TATTTTGCTGGTGAAGCTTTGATTTGTTAGATTCAAATTATCATTGATAGTTAAAGTTTTTCCGGCAATTTTGATGGCGCCGTTGGTTAGAGTTAAAGTTTCAACAAAAGAATTTTGATAAAAGGTGACGCCAAATGGATTGTTAATTTCCAAGGCTCCAAGCTTGGTTGCATCGGCGCCAATTTTGGCATAAATATTTTGCTCTTTAGTTGTTCCTGAAAGTTTTAAAGTGCCGGCTCCACTTATAATTGAGTCGGATAAATTAGTGATGTCGCCTGAAATATTAAGTGTTTTAGCGGTAGCAATTGCTATTTTTGATTGCCCCGACGAGTTAGTAAAATTAAGGCTCGAGGCAAAAACATCATTGTTAAAATTAACCGCTATACCATCGGCATTGTTAACAATTATTTTATTTAAATAAGCGCTTGATTCACCAATTTGACTGGCAACATTTATATTGGTGCTTGATGAAAAAAACATATTACCGGTGTTGGCAGAGTTGGTTTTTATGGCTCCGCCTCCATCGATTGCATTGGTAATTTTTATGGTTTTATCATTTTCAAGAGTGAGATTTTCGGCAGTTGCGATGTTTAAAGTTTTAACTTCAAAATCTCCCGAACCGCTAATTTTTAAAGATTTTTGCACTTCGAGAGTGCTGATATTCAAAGTTGAATTATTGGCTAAGGAAGAAATTTTTGATGAAGTTAATTTTTCAAGATATGAAGCGTCATTGAGTGTGATTTTAGAGGTGCTGTTAATTTGAAGTTCGCCCAAGCGATCAGTGGTTGAGGTTCCTAAATTGGCATCTATCGTTTGAGTTGAGGTGCCGTTCAAAATAAGTTTACCCGCTCCGGTTATAATTCCGCTTCCTCCCGAAGATTCTGCAATATTGCGCAATAAATTAATGCTTTTGCCGGTGGCGATGGAAATTTTTGAAATATCGGTAATGTTGGTAAATCTGATATTGTTAAGGTAAGCATCATTTGAAAGAACAACGCCATCTGAAATTGATGGTTTTGTTGAGCTTAAAACATTATTTACATTAAGATTAACAAGATTGGACAAGCTGGTTGAGCTGGAACCAATCGAAGCTTCTATTGTTTGTGTAATTTTGCCCGAAAGCGTTAAGGTGCCTGAGTTGGCAGGGTCACCCGCTTTGCTAACGTCTTCAATATTAATTGAACCATTTGCTCCACTAATGTTGCCTAAAATATTTAAGTTTTTGGTATTATTGATAATTATTTTACCCGAATCCGCAATCGATAAATTGGATAATGAAGTAGTGTTATTGTTGATGGTGAGTGCTTTATTGGTGATGATAGAAATTGTTCCTAAATTTACGGTATTACCATTTTCATCTAACTTGGTGCCACCAATATTTACATTGCCAGAATTGCTGATTTTGAAATTATCATTGATTTCGGCGTTAATAAAATTTAAATTGCCCGAACCGCTTATTTCGGAACCAACACCATTATTGATTAAGTTAGTTATGTTAACATCTTTGTTAAATATTGCGCCCTTATCTTGATTAATTGAAAGCTCTTTAAGATTGTAATTATTGGTCCCAATTGTAGATTCAATTTTTTGTAAAATATTATTGGAATTCAAGTTAATGTTTCCCGAATTATTAGTGGCGGTAGTTATGCCATTATTTAAATAAACATCGCCACCTAAAATTAAAGAGCCATTTGCATTAAAAGAAATATTATTTAATGGTTTGCTAGAGGTGCCAATTGAATTTGTTAAAGTTAAATTATTGGGGGCGGAAAAGTTGACATTGCCATATGGGGTTTCAGTGGTCAGTGAGTAGAGAGTTTTGCCTGAGTCAACGATTAATGAACCGCCACCAGTAAAATTTACAGTGTCGTTATCGCCAATTGAAGAAGCTGAGATATTTGATGAATCTATAGTGGCGGTCGCTGATAGAGCGGGTTGCGAATAAAGTTGTGTTAACAAAAAAGTTAACAAAATAAATTGTGATGAAAATGTGGTTTTTAAAAGGACTTTTTTCAAAGTTTTTTGGTTTTAATTTTGCATTAATAAGG
>JBIIBR010000115.1:0-4660 GCA_044239285.1 Rickettsiales bacterium
GGGCGTAAGGAAAAACCACTCACCCCAACCTTCTTCCCGCTTGCGGGAAGAAGGGATTGGATCGATTATTCTTTGGTTAAAATTATAAAAAGTAACCTGGTACCTTTTTCTTGGTTAAAATTATAAGTAACCTGGTACCTTTTTCTTATAAATTTTTGAGTCACTCGCATAACAACAACTCACCCACATTGTTTTTTAAGTTGTTTGTTTGGATTAATTCGTGTAACTTTAATTTACTTTATCAAACAAAAATAAATAAACATGCCTAAATATCGAGGTTTATCAGTTGTTGAAAGAGTCGATCTAGATTCTGATGAGGGGGCTCGAAATACGCCATTCCCAATTGCAAGTATCTCTAAAAGTTTCTGTGGCGCGGTTTGCGCTTTGATGGCTGTTGATGATAAGTTTGGTAAAATGGGAATCGATGCAACCTTGCAAGAAGTGTTAAAATACGCCAAATTACAACATCCTGAGCGCGCAGAAAAAATTGATAAATACCAGCAAATGCTTGAAGTTCGCGGTTTTTCTGATGTCAAAATTTCTGAATTATTAACCCATCAAAGCGGTTGCAGAGATGCAGATGAAATTTCTCCATCCACTTACGCAGGCCGCTCACCTTTAGAATTTTTTTCGGATCATTTAGGGCGCGAAGGATGTGAACGCGGCAAATATCGTTATTCAAATGTCGGCTATACTCTGTTAGAAGAATTTGTTAATCTAGTTTCAGATAAAGGAAGCTATAAACAAGAACTGCAAGAAAGAATTTTTGCAAAGCTTGCGCTTACAAACACGGGATTATTAGAGGATTCATTAGATCCAAAATCACACGAGGCAGACCTACATTTAGGTCGAGCAGTTTTTATTCCTGGCAGCAAAGAAAGTCCGCATAGCGATAAAATCATTGAAACGCATACTGAATTTCCTGCTAATCACACAACTCCTCTGGGCGCAGTTCATGCTTCATGTGGCGGACTTTATTCAAGCGTTAATGATTTACAAAAATTCTCTGAAGAGTTGGGGAAAATGGTTATTGGCCAAGGGAATTCTTTAACCAATAATCCAAAAGCTGTATCAGAACTTTATCGTCAGCAGTTGAGGGATTCCAGACATTATTCTTTAGGAGTTGAATTTGTTGGAATAGATGAAGGAAAATGTGCGATGCAACATACAGGATTATTTCCTGGAAATTTTGCCTCAATGGCAGTGTTAATGCCATGCAGTTTTGATCATTTAAAATCGGATGCTGTAATTGAATTAGGAGCGGGTGAAAAGTTGCAGACAAATATTGTTATGCAAAAATTTGACTATACGGTCTCTACACATTTTACGGAAAAAGCAGGAGCAATTCCAACGGCAATGCTAAAAGAATTTGTAAATTCAAGGTTAGATGATGCGGAGAGAAAAAGGTTTTCTGATGCAAGCGGCGATGAGATTGAAAAATATTTAATTGAAAAAGAAAGACTTCCAAAAGATTTTGCAAAAACTTGTGAAGAAATTCTTGAGGCCTTTAAGCCAGCTGGAGATAGAGTTAAAAAATTTCTGATAGAAAATTATTTAAATGAAGATGGGGTTATTGATGGCGCAAAAATAGCTAAAGATTTCAAGACAACAGAAGATGTTGATAAAAAAGCTATTGGTCCAATGTTTGTGGAAGGTAGAGAGATAGCCACAGGCATTTTAAGCAAATTGAGCGAATCATTAACACAGACAGAGTCTCTTACTGAGAGCATGTCGAAATCAACTTCAGCACCAGCACAAACGAGTTTCGTTGAAAGATTAGGTCTACAAAAACCCGAGAAAAATCACGATCATCTGTCATCTGTTGAAGCTGCGCAAGCTGGAAAATATGGCAATATTGGAAGTAAAGGCGGGGCTCGTGAACTATAAATTGATACAAAAGTTAAGAATAATCAATAACGGAACTTATGAGATCAAAATTAGTCAGAATATTTGCCGTCATAGTTACTTTAACTTTAATAATCCAAATTTCATTGCTTATGAAGAGTCCGATTCCCTCTGAGTTTAAAGATCCAGAAAATACTGCTTTTGTGCTTATAGTAGATGACAAAAAATTTGGTGATCTTGGGCATAAACTTGAGGTTAAGCCAATTACCGGAACTGATGGAATCCCCGTATTCTCTTCTGTTGCAGTTACAAAACTTGGAGAGTCGGGATTAAAAACCAAAAATTATCAATCTGAAGGAGTTGCAAGCGATACTTTGTTTAGCGCAGACAGCATGACAAAAATGATTACTGCGGCAACAGTTCTTAGAATGACTGAAGAAGAAAAATATCAGCAATTTTTACCAAAAGGAATTGAGACAAAATTATCTGATTTATTACCGCTCTTAAAAAAACATTATCCAGATTCAACTTACATTCAAACACAGTTGGAATTACAGCCAAATTTCGGAGATATAACTCTTCAGCATTTAGCGTGGCATACTTCGGGACTTGCTCGAGTTGAGAGTGGCGCCTTCCGTGATGCTAATCGAAAACTCACGCCAGATGAAATGATTGATGCCGTAAAAAAACCAAAAACCGGAGAATTTGGCGAGAGGATTGGCGAATATTTTTATAATGATTTGGGATATGAATTATTGGGTAGAGTTATTGTTGCTGTTGATAGTGAACAAAGAGGGCGCGCGAGTAAGTTTGGTGATGTGGTTGATGAGCTTGTCATTAGCAGGGTTAGAGAAAAAGCTGGTGAAGAAGAAAAGGAAGAGCGGTCAGCGGAGAGCTTAAGATTTTTTACTTCCGATCAAATGGAAATTGTTGATGGAAGAACTGCGGTTGCCTCCCATCCAGAATTAAGCGTAAAATTTGGCAAAGATTATCATAGCGGAAAATTTAAAGAAACTCCTTCACATTCTTACGATATGGCATGCGGTGGAAGCTATGCTAATCCTGAGTCTATGAGTAAAATTGCTTTTCATGTTTTGCATAGCAGTCCAGAATTTAGTGTTTTTAAAACACCAGAAACTTTGGAGATTTTTAATTCAAGACAGGTGCCAAAACATGAATTGGACGGCAGCCTTAATCCTCAAGGTAAAACTTATGGATTTGGTTATGAGTCATACTCCCATCCAGATTATCAACGCTATAGAACTCACGGCGGTCTTGGCTATGGCTCCAACAGCAATGCTTTCATTGATACAAAAGAAAATAGGTCCGTGGTTGCAATGGTTGGTTTTGAAAATCTAACCCTCCCTCTTGCTTATGCTTTGATCAACAAGGAAAAGACTACAGCACCAGTTAGACTTAGTCCTGAATTATACAAAAAAAGTTTAGAACTCTCTAAAAATTATTCCGAAAGTCAGTTGGTAGAGATGAGGCAAGGCTTAGAAAAATCTTATGAAGAATTTAAAGAAAAATTAGAGGCTTTTCAAAAACAAAGAACTGACGCCCTTGATCTTCAACATCCTAAAAAACTATCACCTAGCCCCGAAAAAATCTATGCAGAAAAGATGGTTGGTATAAGCAAAAGTGGTGCTCATGAGATATAAATACGAAACAGTAAGATTGATTCTGCGGCAGTGGCAAGAGTCTGATATTGCGCCTTTAAAGCTAGAAAAATATATGAAGGAAAAATATAATTTTTAACTAACGAAACAATAATGAACCAAAATTAACAATATGATAACGCTTCCATACACAGAAATTATTGATCTCAAATCAAATTACAATGAAGCCGATTATAGCCTATTCATAAGGCTTCCCAACGAATATAAAACCAACAACAAATCCTATCCAACCTTGTTTTTACTCGATCCACAATATTTGTTTTCAGTCTGTTATGGAGTTCAGAGAATTTATGAAAATTATATTATCGTTGGCATCGGGCACAAAGTTTTAGACTTCAAAGAATTGGATCAAAAAGGAAGGGGACGCATAATTGAAATCAACAGAGACAGAGATTTTTTGCCTTGGAAGGTAAATAAAAATATTTTTGCAGGAGTTAGCGAAGCTGAAATTGATGAAATTGTTAGCGCTTCGGGACAGGCTGAAAAGTTTTCTCAATTCATAAATCATCAAGTTATTCCACTAATTGATCAAAAATTTAGAACCACCGAAGAGCGAACTTTAATCGGTCATTCATTCGGGGGAGTTTTTGTGAGTTTTATGTTATTTTGCCATCCTGAAAATTTTACAAAATTCTTAGCAATTACCCCAGTTTTGGCTTCTGAATATTATCAAGAAAAAAAGATGTTTGAAGCCTTGAAGAAAAAAAATTTTGACACAAAAAAATTTGCTTATTTTTCAATTGGCGGTGAAGAGATAGATGATCGCATAAATAACTATGTTGATGTGCTGAAAAAAGCCTGTTTAGGTATTGCGGAGCTTTCCAATGTTGTCGGCAAAGTGGAGATAATTGCCGAAGAAAATCATGTGTCGGTTGTAACTCCAAGCATTTGGCGTGGATTAAAATTCTTTGATATGAATTTAAGCTAATTCTTATGGAAAAGACTCGCTTATTATAAATATTCGTGAGCTTGCACCCCTTGCCTTTTAACAGAAAACCAAAATTTATTTCTTGAAAACCATAAGGTTATACTTTATAGTTTATTAAAATTAAAAACCATAAAATCGCCGTGTCCCACTGCACATTTCTGGCTCTGCCGTAGTCTTGCCAAATCCAAAAAAAGTTCAAACTTTAATG
>JBIIBR010000072.1:0-6638 GCA_044239285.1 Rickettsiales bacterium
GAGCGAAGGCGACGCGGTCCCGGGGGCAAGTCGTCTTCGAAATCAAAATGAAATTTTGATTGAGAAAAGCGACGAAGCCAAAGCGAAGCAATCCCAGTCCGCGAGTCGTCTTCGAAATCAAAATGAAATTTTGATTGAGAAAAGCGACGAAGCGTTGTGATAAATTTCGTATAATTTATTCGTGCTCATAAATACCGCTTCCAATCTTAAATCAGGCGATTGAATTTGAAGGCGAGTCTGCGAAAGCCTACCCTAATGTAGGCGCGCAAAGACGAGACCTGATAAATTCGGTCGCATCATTTAAGAGTGGAAGATGGTATTTTGTGGTGGAGAGGGCAGGATTTGAACCTGCGAACGCTTACGCGGGCAGATTTACAGTCTGCTGCCATTGACCACTCGGCCACCTCTCCACAAATGAATGGATTTGAAAAAATAAAAATGGAGCGGGTGAAGGGAATCGAACCCTCACGGCCAGCTTGGAAGGCTGGAACTCTACCGTTGAGCTACACCCGCAAAATTTAAAATTCTTAAAAATTTTACGTCAAAAAGAAAAAGCTTTTTTAAAGCTAAATTTTTTTGAATTAATCTTCAATTATATTTTTGATTATTAAAAATGCTAGTGCATTTTTAATAACTCAAAACTATTTATTAGTTCGTCAAAACAAATAAAGAAAATTTATTTTAATTCTTCCAATAATTTATTATAAAATTTTTCGAAATCTTTGAAACTATTTTTCTTTTTTTCAGTTGTTTCTTGATTCATGACAAAATTTATAGCTTTAGTTTCGATAGCTGTGAGCCTAATGTTTTCAATGATTTGAGGATTTTTTTGATAATATTCAATCACTTGTTTTTCTTGCCCTGGAAATCTTGCTAAAACTTTAGAAATTTCTTTATCGAAATCTTCTTTGCTTAGTTCAATTTTATTTTGTTCGCAAATTTTTGACAAAATAATTCCACAACGAATCATTTTTTTAGCCAATTCTTCCTTGGTTTCGCGAGCCTTTTCTTTTTCTTTATCATTTTTAAATTTTTGTGGATTAGTTTTTAATTCTTCCTCAATTTCACGCCACATAATATTAGTTTGCTCTTCAACCATTCCCGCTGGTAAATCAAAATCATATTTTTTATTTAAAAACTCAAAAAGCTCGATTTTAAAGGCATCGAAAGACATTTCGTCATTACGTTTTTCCAATTCTTTTTTGAGATTTTCTTCAAAAACTTTTTTACTTTCAAGTCCAAAACTTTCTTTGACAAATTCATCGGTAATTTCGGGCAATTTTGCCACTAAAATTTCATGAATTTTAACATCAAATTCCGCTGGTTTTCCGGCTAAATTTTCAACGCGATATTCTTTGGGAAACTTGACTTTAACCGTTAATTCATCACCGGCTTTTTTGCCAACTAATTGTTCTTCAAAATCATCAATAAAACTTTTTGATCCGAGTTCTAATTGATAATCTTTGGCAGTTCCGCCTTCAAATTCTTTTTTGTCGACCTTGCCAACATAATCAATTTTGACCGCGTCTTGAAGCTTGGCTTTGTAGCCTGCATCTTGCTTTTCCCACGTACAAAAATATTTAGCGAATTTTTTAAATTCTTCGCTTAATTCGCTTTCGGCGATTTCAATTTCTTTTTTAACAACTTTAACTTTTTTGATGTCGATTTCAGGAACTTCGGGGAATAATTCCATAATCAAATTAATCTCAACATCATGTCCCATTTCTATTTTCTTGAGATCAACTTTAGGTTGCAAAGCGAGTTTAATTTTATTGTCATCAACAATTTTTTTAACATTTTCGGAAATCAATTTTTCGACTTCATCAATCATGATCGCCGATCCATGTTTTTCTTTGATAACACCTACGGGAACTTGTCCTTTGCGAAAGCCTTTTAGGTTAAAAGTGCCTTTGATTTTTTCGATATAATCATCAATTTTTTTATTAACCAATTCTTTTGGTAAAATTAATTCAAAATCTTTTCTCAATTTTTTATCATGAGTATTTTTAATTCTAGCTTCCATTTTAATTTCTGTTTTGTTTATAAGATAAATCCCGAAAAGATTAATTAAAAATTTTCTTAACGAAATTGGATTTTGTTAATAAAATTGTAATGACTAAATTTAATTTCACAAAATATTTTTTATAAAAATATTTAGCTTTTGCGATTTTTTTTCGACCAAATTCTGTCTAAAAAATAAAACCAAAAACCATTAATTATTGGCTCGATAATGGCGTCCAAAGTGGCTAATTCAAAACTCGCATTGGTGATTAATTTATTGCAAGTTAAGGCGATAAGAATATGTCCGCAAGTGTAGATTATGGCACGAATTATACTGCCTCGCACCGTTATTTCTCCTAGCTTCACCAAGGGTGAGTTTTTTACGATTTTCATATTATTTTTATTATGCTTTTTTCCAATTTTATGCCAAATTAATCTGAAAATTTACTTATGGAATTTCATCAATTAAGATTTTGGTATATACACTTCGGAACCCAACTCTTTAAATTTATCGCTCATTTCCTTCATGCCAGCCTCCGCCTCCTTTTCTTTTTCTTTTCTTGCAAAATCACGCACATCATGCGAAATTTTCATCGAACAAAATTTAGGTCCACACATTGAACAAAAATGCGCCAGTTTTGAACCATCCGCCGGAAGCGTTTCATCATGATAAGACTTCGCCATTTCTGGATCGAGACTTAAATTAAATTGATCTTCCCAACGAAATTCAAAACGCGCCTTCGACAATTCATCGTCGCGTTCTTTGGCGATTTGATTGCCTCGCGCTAAATCGGCGGCATGGGCCGCAATTTTGTAAGCGATAACTCCCGCTCTAACATCTTCTTTATTCGGCAAACCCAAATGTTCTTTCGGCGTAACATAACATAACATTGCAGTGCCGAACCAACCAATCATCGCAGCGCCAATGGCTGAAGTTATGTGGTCGTAGGCTGGAGCGATGTCAGTGGTGAGGGGTCCGAGCGTATAAAAAGGGGCTTCGTGGCACAATTCAAGTTGTTTCTCCATATTTTCTTTAATCAAATGCATCGGAACATGACCTGGACCTTCGATCATCACTTGGCAATCATGCTTCCACGCGATTTGCGTAAGTTCGCCCAAAGTTTTTAATTCGGCAAATTGCGCTTCATCATTAGCATCATTAATTGATCCCGGACGTAATCCGTCGCCCAAAGAAAAAGTGACGTCATATTGTTTCATGATGTCGCAAATTTCTTCAAAATTAGTGTATAAAAAATTTTCTTTGTGATGAGCTAAGCACCATTTAGCATGAATCGAACCGCCACGAGATACTATCCCCGTAGTGCGCTCTGCTGTTAAGTGAATAAAAGGTAAACGCACTCCGGCATGAATTGTGAAATAATCAACACCTTGTTCACACTGCTCTATCAATGTATCGCGATAAATTTCCCAAGTTAATTCTTCGGCAATTCCACCAACTTTTTCCAAAGCTTGATAAATCGGTACGGTGCCGACGGGCGTTGGACAATTGCGAATAATCCATTCGCGAATATTGTGAATATTGACTCCCGTCGATAAATCCATCAAAGTATCGGCTCCAAATCTTGTCGCCCAAATCATTTTTTCGACCTCTTCTTCGACCGAAGAAAAAATTGCCGAATTGCCAATATTGGCGTTAATTTTTACTAAAAAATTACGCCCAATAATCATTGGTTCTAACTCGGGGTGATTAATATTGGCGCATATCACCGCCCTGCCCCTCGCCACTTCGTCGCGCACAAATTCCGCAGTGATAAAAGCTGGAGTTTTGGCACCAAAATTCTCACCTAAAAAACGATTTTTTGGTGATTTATTTTTAATATATTCTTCTTCGCGAGCGATATTTTCACGAATCGCAATATATTCCATTTCACGCGTAACAATGCCGGCGCGAGCATAAGCCATTTGTGTCGGGACATTATTTTTTTTGGCACGAAGTGGTTTTTTATTCGACAAATCAAATTCGGGAACGATTTTATTTTTTGCTAAAGTTTTGCCATTATCTTCGGGGCGAATATTGCGTCCTTCGTAGGGCTCAACATCATCGCGATCTAGAATCCATTGTTGACGGATTTTTGGTAAGCCTTTATTGAGATCAATTTTGTCTAAATAATTTTGGTCGGTATAAACTCCCGAAGTATCATAAACCTTGAAATCCTTGGTAGAAGAGGTTTTTGAGAGATTTATTTGACGCATCGCCACCGCTACATCGACAAATTTTTTACTCGGAACATAAATTTTTTGCGAAGCAGGAAAAGCTCCTAAAGTAATTTTATTGCTTAACATTTTTGAAAAATAAAAGTTGACTATTTCTCTAGGTTAAGAGTTTTTTTGAAGTTTTGCAAGTCGAAGTTTTGTTTTAATTTTTGGATTTTATTTGATTAATTGGATTGTCAGTTTTTATCGACTTCTTCCTCCTCCTCCGCCTCGACTTCCGCCTACATTAGTAACTTTCATAGCAGCAGGTTTCGCTCTTGCCATCAGCGAACCCCAAAAAGATTCTCTAAGACGAAACCCACCTGGGCTACCCGTATCTTCCACAACTCTTAATCCTGCTATTTTATTTTCCACCAATTCAGCAAAATTTGTTAAAGTATCGCAAATTTCTACTTTTTCCAAATTTCCTTCCAACATTTCTCTATATCTCGTATCATCAAAATAACCACCTCCCACACGGGTTCGCGGGACATAAGTTGATTTAATTATTCCGCTATTAGCTAGTTTTTCTAAATAGCTCCTATATTCATTATTTTGTGGTGATGAATTAAGTTTATTTCTATTCGGAAGAGAAATTGAGTAGTGAGTTATATCAAATCGTTCATTTTTTAAATAACCTTGATATCTCTCGGGAACCGTAACAAGAATTTTTCCAATAATTTCTGGCTTCTGAGTAGAGCTATCGTCAAATCTATTTAATCCCCCAATTGTATTTCCCCATGTTCCCGCATAAATTATTTTACCCAATTCTAAATATTGAAAAGCTATAAGAGTTTTTAATCTACTCTTATCTATTTGCGCGTCGCTTTCTTTAGCTTCTAAAGCTCCAATATTTTCGATCAAATATTTGCAATAATTATTCAAATTCTTTGGATTTGTTGTTTTTTTAACAGTTATAAATTGGCTCGATTCTCCCTCCCATTCATTAATTCTTCTACTAATATATTGATTTGAAGTTTGTGGATTAACACTTGCATTTATATCAAAATTATTACCCTCTTTATCAAACTTGTTTTGGAGTGACCATATGTAGTTTGAATTTGTATCTTCTCTTGGTGGCTTTGTTCGGGGGATATTTAGTAAAGGATCCAACTTAAAACCAATTCCTACTATATTCCTATTTTTAGCTGTTCCGTTTTCAATTTGTATTTGTAAATATCTCTCCTCTTTTTCCATTCTACGAATTTCTTCTGGGCTCCATACTTCCTGTTTTCTGAGTAGCTGGATTGGCGGTGGTCCTGAGAATGGTTTATTTTCCTGGGATTTTTTTGATTTTTTCTGCGCTCTTCTCCGCTCTTCTTCCTGCGCCTCTTTCTCGGCTTTTATTGCATCAGATTCCTTTAGTTCCTTATACTTATTATATTCTTCATAATTCATATTATAAACATCTTCTGCCCTTTTTAATACTGCTTTTACTTGCCCTTCTTCTCTTGGATTTTGAATATTTTTTAATTCTACTTCTAATTTTTCTTTAAATGCTTTAAAATTTTTACTCTCATGTCCAATTAATCTATCTCTTCTTAAAAAATCGCATGCTTCGAGATATTGACTTAAATCAGAACGATTTTGAGGATTAGATTTATCTTTAAATGCCGAAATAGGTCTTTCCTTAACAATTGGAGGCGCTTTGGAAATGGGGGGTTGCATCTTGGGGGGAGAGACAGTTGGCGGTATAGAATGTTTATACTCTTCTTTTTGCACCAACATTGAAGCAAATTTAGACCAATTGCTTGAAAAACCGCTTGAAAAAACTGACAACAATTCTCCTGGTTGAGAAAAAATATCAACGGAGCGAGGTGACTCTCGAAATTTCTTTTCCGCAACCTCCTTTTCGACTAGAGTCGAAACATTTTTAGCATTTTGAAACGGACTCGATGGTCTTGCTTCCGCTTCCTTTTCAGCTCTGGCTCTGGCTCTTTCTTCCGCTTGCCTTTCAGCTCTGGCTCTGGCTTCCTCTTCGCTTTTAGCTCTTGCTTGCACTTCCTTTTTAGCTCTTTCTTCCGCTTCCTTTTTAGCTCTTGCTTCCGCTTCCATTTCAGCTACAATATCCTGAGCGCGATCTCTAGCAGATTTGGCTCTTTGTAAAACACCCTCACCACGATGCTTATTATTCAAATTATTATCTGGACGAACGGATTGAAAAGATGTTGCAGTTTTTGCTCTATTTAAAACACCTCTACCACCATGATCAGGATGCAAAAGATGACTTTGACGAACTGGGCTATTTGTACTAGATCTCCTCATGATTTGTATATTAAGTGGATATTTAAAATTATGAATTAATTATTAAACTTTGGTTATTTAAAATTATAATTCAAACAATTATGCATCAAAAACATTTTGTTTTTAAAATAATTATGGATTTTTGTTTTAATCAAAATTTAGAAACATCAATTTAGCGT
>JBIIBR010000073.1:0-6583 GCA_044239285.1 Rickettsiales bacterium
GCCCGTAAGCGTTGTGAGTATTTTTGTAAATTGTAGGGGTGTAAGGGGGTGTATGGGGCATGAGCCCCATACCAAAAAAATTAATTACTTCCTAAAAAGAAAAGAAAAAATTGATCTACTTTTCTTTTCATCATTATTTGGATTTTTATAGCGGTTATCATTGCGACGATTGTTGTTATTGTTATTTCTCTTTTTATTGTTATCGTTGCGACGGTTATTGTTATTGTGATGATGATTGCGATTATTGGGAGAATGAGGGTGACTTCTTTCTTGAGATTCGCTATTCCTAAGCTTTATGAAATCATCATTGTTGCTTTCTGAAGTATCTTCATTAGTAAAGCTTTCGAAATAATTTTTCTCAATATCTAATTGATTAACTTTGCCCGTAGTTACTTCCATTTCGATTTCTCTTCTTTCTTCTTCGGAAAGACCTTTTCTTTTTTTAATGCTAAAACCTTGAGAACCGTTCTCCTCGCTGGGTTGCATGAAAATATGAACATTATAATTTTTTTCGGTTGTGATGATATCATGCTTTTTAAAATTCATGATATAAGCGATGGTTTCGGCGGTGGCGTAAATATAAATTACACCCGCTTGTTTATCGGCGCAAGCATGACGAATTGCTCGTAAAATCGAAACTGCTAAAATTTCTACCGAGCGAACATAGCCAGTTCCGCCACAGTTTTTGCAAGGTTCGGTAATGGTTTCGAAAAAACTCGCTCCTAAGCGTTGACGCGACATTTCCAAAAGTCCAAATACACTAATTCTTCCGAGTTGAATACGAGCGCGATCATTTTGAAGTTCGTCGCGTAATGTTCTTTCGATATTGCGACGATGTTTTTGATCATACATGTCGATAAAATCGATTACGATTAAGCCCGCCAAATCGCGTAAACGAAGTTGACGTGCAATTTCTTTAACGGCTTCAAAATTGGTGGTAAAGGCAGTTTCTTCAACCCCAGATTCTTTGGTTGAACGACCCGAATTGACGTCAATTGCAACTAAAGCTTCGGTGTGATCGATAACAATTGATCCGCCGGAAGGAAGAGAAATTTGTTTTTCGTAAAGTGCTGAAATTTGTTGTTCAACGCGATATTTATTAAAAATCGGCACACGATCATCGTGAAGTTTAATATTTTGTGGTGCATTCGGCATTGTTAATTTGACAAAATTTGTCACAATTTCGAATGATTCTTTGCCTTCAACCACAACTTCACTAACGTTTTCATTGTAGATGTCGCGAATGCATCGACGGATAATATCATCTTCGGCGTGAATAAAAGATGGAGCTTTGGAATTGGTGCAAGTTTCTTTAATGGTATCCCATAAACGATTAAGATATTCGCAATCGCGCTTGATATCTTCGGGTTTTTTGCCAACGCCTGCGGTTCTAATAATAACCGAGCGATCATTGCCAATATTTATTTCACTTAAAATTGAACGTAAGATTTTTCGATCACGAAAATTATCAACTTTTTTGGAAACTCCACCTTTGTTTGGAGTGTTTGCCATTAAAACGCAATATTTACCGGCGATCGAGATGTAAGTAGTCATCGAAGCGCCTTTATTGCCTCTTTCTTCTTTGCCAACTTGAACAATAATTAATTGACCTGGCTTAATAACTTCTTGAATATTATATCTTTTATGAATGTTGTAAATATTGCCACCATAACCCGATAATTCATCTTCAACCGAATAAGCTCCCGTGGTAATTGATTCATCCTCTCCGCCTTCATCATCATTATTTTTAGCTGATGGATTTGGCAAATTAACCAAATCATCATCTTCATTTTTTTGCGGTTGATTGACGTTTAATTCGCGAAGTTTTAGACGTTCAGCCTCAGAAATTTGATAAAAATCGGGATGAATATCGGCGAAAGGTAAAAAGCCGTGACGATCAGAGCCATAATCAACGAAGCAAGCTTGAAGAGATGGTTCAACACGAGTAACTTTGGCTAAATAAATATTGCCTTTTATTTGTTTAATAGCTAGAGCGGAGCGATCGAAATCTAAAAGTTTTCCGTCGCTACTAAGAACGGCGATACGAGTTTCTTCGCGGTGAGCGCCGTCAATTGTGATTGTAATTTTTGTCATTTTTCCTCGAATAATTACGAGCAAAATCAGCTATTTTCTAGGGTGATAAATAATAATTTGAAATATTTCTAATCATAATTTTATAAATAATCTTGAAAATAACTGTTTAACTCTTTGTTTTTATAATTTTACCAAAATGCGGTGATTTTGTGATCGCTCAAATATGGCGATTCTATTTAATTCTCTAGGGATAACTCAATTTTATTTAAAATAAAATTGGAATTATCATCAATTTTAGAGATATAGTTGTGCGGTGTTTCATATTTATGATAATCAATAATTACTTTTTTTAATTTATGATACAATCATTTTTTTGATTTTTAACGTTAACTAAAAATTTATTTCAATTCTTAAGACGATTTTTTGAAAAATAAAATTAAAATTTAGTAATTCATTTAAATAAAATTGTGGCAATTTCTTCAACAAGCTTTAAAGTTTTTTTGAATTTTTTCTTATAAATTTATTTTTTACAAAAAAATGATTAAATTATTTGCTCATCGTGGTTTTGTTGAAAATAATATGAAACAAAACTCAATTTCAAGCCTTAAAAATGCTGTTACCAAGGGCTTTAAAGCTATTGAATTTGATATTTGGTGGTGTGATGGCGAATTTCTTGTTAAGCATGATAAGCCGAATGATAAAGAAAAATTTTTATTGCCAAGGCTTCAAGATTATCTATGTTATAAAAATGATTTGGAATATTGGATAGATTTTAAAAATCTAGATCTAGCTAATGTCGATGAAGCCCTTAAAAAATTAAAAGCCGATTTAATTTTAAAAGAAATCGATCTAAATAAAATTTATTTCGCACCTTACATTACCGATTACGCAACGGCTACTAAAATTGCCTTAAAATTTCGTAATTTTTTCTCGCAACCAATTAATTTTGTAGGAGTTTGTGATAATAAATCGGGAATTCAAGAGATTATCGATATGATTGATATGGAATTAATCAATTTTGTTTCGATTAATCATCTTTTAATAAATCCCGAGCTTTTAAAAAAAATTAAGCCATCAAAATTATTGGCTTGGACCGTTAACGACATTCAGAAAATCAATGATTTTTACATGTTGGGAGTGGATAAATTTGCTACTGATAAAGTGCTAATTTAGATTATTAAAATCTTGATCCGGACATTGAATTTTTTTGGATTGATAATTGAGTTTGTATCTACCATTTGGCTGTTCCCCAAAGATTTGAAAATAATCGCAAATCTTATCCTCAACTTTAAAAATTAATTTTGGATTTTTATCTTTTTCGTTAATTTTATAAAGATCCCAAAGGGTATATTTTTTATGCCCATTTTCGTAGATGGCATCAATTTTTATTTCACGATTAAAAATCACATCAACAATCGATAAACGCCATTTTTTTTGTTGAAATTGAGCAATCGCGGTCATTGAAGTGACGTTAGAAAATTCTTGTGATAAAATTTCGTCGGTTGTTGGGGCTAAGCCATAGATATTAAATGCTAGAGTTAGAGGTTTATCTTTGATTTTCCACAAAAAAGTTGTGCGCAAATCATTAATTGATTCGGGTAAAATATGTCTTTTAGCGAAAAATTTCTCAATGCGATTAACGAGTTCGGGATAATCTTTAAAATCATTCGTCCATAAATTTTTATAATTTCTTTGCTCGGCGGGATTTAGGCGCCATAATTCTTGAAGCTCGCCAATTTCAACCTTTTCAAGATTATAAGTTTTGCGCCATTTAGTAATAAAATTATGATCAATAATTTGTGCATCTTTAAAAAACTTTGCTTTATTTGCAATTAATTCACCAAGATTTTTTTTCTTATGTTGTTCGGTATAATTTTTATGTAAATAATTTTCTAAATCTGCTGGCGCGGGCAGGGGATTTTTATCGGTGGCAAGATCAATCATTTCTTGATCCAAAGCCAGTTTTGGATTGGCAAATTTTATAGCATTTTTATCGGAATTTATGGCAATTTTAACAAATTCTTTATTCGATTTAACATTGGGCGGAGAAAATTCGAGAAGAAGTCCGTTATCTTCTAAGGCGGGACGCGCGAAATCTTCGAGCGATTTAATTCTATCCGAAGCAAATTTATAATTATCCGCATCTAAATCGATCATTTTTTTCATGAATAATTTATTATCAAGAAGCGCCCATGAGGAATATTTTAAAGCGTCGCGATTGATGTAAATGGCTTCTTCCATAAAATATGGATCGGCACGAACTTCGGGGGCAACATATTTTAAAATATCAGGATCGGCCTTGATAATTCTTTTGATAAAAATTTTATCTTCGTGAAGGCTCTCGGATACATTCTGAAATTGACTTCTATCGATTAACAAAACTTTAAAAATTAAAGTGCGATCTTGCTTTAGACATTCGGGTAAATTTTCAATAACATTTGGATTTTTTTTGGCAACTTCATTTAAAATTGCATCGTAATATTTTTGTGGCGAGGAGCAATAATCTTGGGCTAAGACTTGATTGCTAAAAAATATAAATGGAATTATAAATGTGGCAAATTTTGCTTTCATTAACCTTTCATTGAAGAAATATTTTCTAATTCGATGTTTTTGCGATTATTAAAATAAACTACTAAAATCGCTAAGCCAATTGCAGCTTCTGCGCCTGCAACCGTAAGAACAAAAATAGCAAAAATTTGCCCAACTAGATCGTTTAAATAAACCGAAAAAGATACAAAATTTATATTGACCGCGAGGAGCATTATTTCAATCGACATTAAAATCGAAATAATATTTTTACGATTTAAAAAAATTCCACCAATGCCAATGCAAAATAGGATTATTGATAAGGTGATAAAATGATGTTGTTGAATTTGGTGCATAAAATAATTTAAATTATAAATCGATGCCTTCGCCAGCTTTAATTTTAGCTATTACGAGGGTATCTTTTTTATTGCGAGAAACTTGTTTAGAAATATTTTGTTTGCGAAGATAGCGCGTTTCAGTTTTCATGGTGAGAACAATTGCGCCAACCATCGCCACAAATAAAATTGCACCCGCAATTTGGAATGGTAAAATAAAATCGGTGTAAAGAATTTTGCCAATCGCTTTAGTGTTATGAATATCTTTAGGCGTAGGGAATTTAGGATTCATTTCAACGTAATTAATGGTTGAAAATTTGGTTATTAAGAAAATTTCGCAAAATAAAATTACAATCAACATTGTGATTAATGGTTTTTTGCGATTAACATCTTCGGGAATTTTGGCGTCAACATCAAGCATCATTACAACGAATAAAAATAGCACTGCGATTGCCCCGACATAAACTACAATAAGAAGAACGGCAATATATTCCGCGCCAAGTAAAATAAATAAACCAGCGACGTTAAAAAAAGCTAAAATTAAAAAAATCACCGCAATTACCATGTTTCTGGTGCTTACAACCACAAGCGATGATGAAATTAAGACAAATGAAAAAATGTAAAAAAGATAAAGTGTAAAGTTCATTGAAATTTTATTTAAAAATATTGTTCAATAATGTTATTTTATAAAAAATTTTAGTCAAAATAAAATTATTAAATCCGTAAATTTTATTTTGTGTTTTTAAATATTTTTAACGATATTCAGCGTCAGTATTAATATTTTTTTGCAAGGCATATTCGTAACGATCGCCATTTGCCAAAAGTTTTTCTTTGTTGTAATAAAGTTCTTCACGCGTTTCGGTCGAAAATTCAAAATTTGGACTTTCGACGATGGCATCAACGGGGCAAGCCTCTTGGCACAATCCGCAATAAATACATTTCATCATGTCGATATCATATTTTGTAGTGCGACGACTGCCATCGCCTCGTTCTTCGGCTTCGATGGTGATGGCTTGAGCTGGGCAAACCGCTTCGCATAATTTGCAAGCAATGCAACGCTCTTCGCCATTTTCATAGCGACGCAAAGCGTGTTCGCCACGAAATCTCGGGCTAATCGGCCCTTTTTCGTAAGGATAATTTAGAGTGAATTTTTTCTTGAACATATATTTGAACGTTAATAAATGTCCGAGAAAAATTTCTTTTAATAAAAATGAAGAAGCTTGTTTAAAAATTTGCATTTTTTAAATATTTATTTAACAAAAACTATAAAGCTTGCGGTGCCAACAACCCAAATTAACGAAAGCGGAAGGAAAACTTTCCAACCCAAGCGCATCAATTGGTCGTAGCGATAACGAGGCAAAGTTGCTCGCACCCAAATAAAGCAAAATAATAATGTGAAAATTTTAGCACAAAGCCAAATAAATCCAGGAATTGCATTGCAAAAATCGCAATCAAAAGGCGGAAGCCAACCGCCTAAAAATAAGATTGAAGCGAAGGCGGAAATTAAAATCATATTGGCATATTCGCCTAAAAAAAACATGGAAAAGGGCATTGAACTATATTCGACATTATAACCGGCGACAAGCTCTGACTCAGCTTCGGGAAGGTCAAAAGGATGGCGATTTGTTTCGGCTAAAGCGGAAATAAAAAATAATAAAAACATTGGAAACATTGGTAAAATATACCAT
>JBIIBR010000074.1:0-6493 GCA_044239285.1 Rickettsiales bacterium
AACAAGTGATGTAAAAATTTATTATTGATGGTGTGCCCAACTTTATAAGCGTTAAAATGCCCGATTATGTAGTATCCGGCCAAAAATAAATCGCCGATAAAATCAAGAGTTTTGTGGCGAATAAATTCATCTTTATAACGTAATTCACCTTCGTTCAAAATTTTATCATGATCAACAACTATAGAATTATCGAGAGAACCTCCCTTCGCCAAACCAATTTTATACATTTGTTCGATTTCATGCTTAAAACAGAAGGTGCGAGCACGACAAATATCATTTTTAAAAGAGTGTAAACTCGAATGAAAATCGAGTTTGTTAATTTTAATTTGCGGATGATTGAAGTCGATATTTAAATCAAGACTAAATTCTTTGGAAGGCTCGACTTCAATGAATTTATCGCCATCTTCAATGCGAATTTTTTCAAGAATCTCAAGCACTTTACGATTTTCACTTTGCGTAGAAATTCCAGCGCATTCAATTAAAAAAACAAAAGGTTCGGAAGAGCCATCCATAATTGGC
Source organism: Rickettsiales bacterium (assembly GCA_044239285.1). Classification (GTDB taxonomy): domain Bacteria; phylum Pseudomonadota; class Alphaproteobacteria; order Rickettsiales; family UBA1997; genus CAILUF01. The sequence goes on from JBIIBR010000074.1 coordinate 520, forward strand.
ACTTCGGCATTATCAACTTCGATAATTAAATTATCAATTCCGCAACTCCAAATCGCCGCCATCAAATGTTCAATGGTTGAAATTGAGGCTTGGAATTCGTTGGCAATCGATGTTCCGAGATTGGTAGTGGTAACATTTTTAAACTCCGCTTTAATTTCATTTTTGCCTGATTCCAAATCAATTCGACGAAAAATAATTCCCGTATTTATCGGAGCTGGATTGATTTTCATATTAATATTCAAGCCACTATGCAGGCCAACAGAATTACAATTAATTGAATTATTAATAGTTTTTTGAGCTAAATTAAACATATTTTTGGTAATTTTTATTTATCAATTTTGGTCCAAGGCATTTTATTTTCAGTGCGCCCCAAATGAAATTCTATCTTCGCCAAATAATCAAATAAATTGATTCTTTTTTTACTAAAAGCGTTGCCGTGAGTAGCGATTAAAAGAAATAATCCAAAAATTGTCAAAAAATGATTTTTTGAAAATAATTCATAAATATCATATTTATTCTTTTGAGAATAAATTAAAACAAAAATAATAAAAATTACGAATGAAAGAGATAAAAAATAATGATAAATTCCCGTCATAAAAGATATTTTTTGAGAATCTCGTTTGACGACCGCAATTCCAGCAATTCTCTTGCCAATTGTCGCCTGCCAATTAGATGAATTAAAATAAGCGTGATAAAGAGTGCCAATAAAAATTGTTACGAAAAATATGATTAAAGCATAAATAAATATTGAATGATTCATGATAAATGCAACATGTTCTGTAGTACCTTTTGGCGTTCGCGTTCCAAAATTTTTCTCAAATTCATCAATAAAATTATTAAAGAAATTTATTGTATAAGAATTATTCAAAGTTTGCAAAAAAAACGCTCTTAAAATTAAAACGATGAAACAATCGATAAAACCGGAAATCATTCTCCTAGTAGGTGTTGCATATTTTATAGTCTCGTTATTTTCTTCTTTTACATTGAAGTTAAATAGAAAATTATTGGTGCTCATAACCTTGTTTTAAAATTTTGATTAAAGTTTCTGAAGATTTATTTTGCTCATCTGGAAATAAAAAAACACTAGAATTTTTATTTGCTTGCAAGTTAGATTCTTTAAAAAACTTGCCAATGCAGGTGAGTTTTAATTTAAGTTTCTTAGAAATAGCAATGATTTTATTCAAATTTTTTGGGTTTATTGAAAAAATTAATTCATAATCATCGCCACCACTTAAAAGCTCTAAAACATTAATTTTTGGATTATTTTTTAAATAAATTTGAGCTTCTTTTGACAAAGGAACTTTCGATAAATAAATTTTAGCATTGAGCTTAGAAGCATTGCAAATATTGGATAAATCGGCAATCAGTCCATCGGAAATATCAGTGGCACATTTTGATAAATTTTGATTAATTAATTCTTGCGCCAACTTAATTCTTGGTTGCGGATAAAAATGTTTATCGAGTAATTTTTGATGATAATTTTCAAGTTTTTTTAATTTTTTTAATTTTATATCAAGCCCAAGAAAGGCGTCGCCAATAAAGTTGGAAACAAAAATTAAATCACCATTTTTTGCATTTTTTCGAGCTAAAATTTTATTTTTTTTAACCTTGCCAAAAATGGTAATTGAGTAAAATAATTTAGCGGAATTTGAAGTGTCGCCACCAATTAAAGTGAGTTTGAATTTTTGTTGTAATTTTTTTAAAGCTTGAGCAAATTCTTGATAAAAATCATCATTTAGAGTTGAGTTTTTGGTAAATCCCATCATGTAATAAAGCGGTTCGCCACCGCTAGAGGCAATATCCGACAAATTAGTTAACAAAAGTTTGGAAGCGATTTTTTCAGCACCGTCAGATTTTAAAAAATGGACGTCCTCGATAAAAATATCTTTACTAATTATTAAATCGAAATCTTTGTTAAAATCAATTATAGCAACGTCATCTTGAAGATTTTGTGAAGGATTTTTTTGAATTTTTGAAGAGCTATTTTTCTTCGTTAGAGGAAGTAAGATTTTATTAATAAATTCAAACTCTAACATTGTTTAAATATTTAATTGGTTTTGGTTTTTTTCGGAGTTGGTGAAAAAATTATTGCGGTTTTAAGAATTTTTAAAACCGCAATAAATAACTAAAATTAATTTTTCTTAGTTTCAGTTTTAACAGCTTCTGGGGCTACAACTGGAGCAGTTGCATCAGCTTTTTTAGCTTTTTTAGCTTTTTTAACTTTTTTTACTTCTGGAGCTTTATTTTCTTCAACTTTAACTTCTTCTTTTTTGTAATTAGCGCATTCAGAAGAACAGCTTTTTTTGAATTTAGCGCAAGAAGAAAGCAGTGAAATGCTTAAAATTGATAGGATGGCAAGACGAAAAAAATTTTTCATAAATTTGAAATTTAACGTTTAAGATTAAAAGGAATAATATAAATTAAAAAATCATTAAAAATGACTTGTCAATTGTCTATAAATTCATTTTAATAATCAAATCATTATCAATCAATAAAAATTTTAAAATGTTTAAACCTAATTTTTTATCAAGCATTAATCAGGAATTGGAAGACCTTAAAGCCAATGGGCTCTATAAGGGAGAATATGAAATTATTACTTCGCAATCCGCTAATATTGAAATTTTTCATCACGATTCGAAGAAAAAAGTTTTGAATTTTTGTGCCAATAATTATTTGGGATTGGCAAATAATAAAAATCTAATTGATATCGCCAAAAAAACTTTAGATGAATATGGTCTCGGCACCGCTTCAGTTCGATTTATTTGCGGAACTCTAGATCTTCACAAAAAATTTGAAAAAAAATTAGCCGAATTTTTGGGACATGAAGATGTAATTACTTTTTCTTCATGCTTTAGTGCCAATGGTGGCGTATTTGCCTCGCTTCTCGATGAAAATGACGCCATAATTTCTGCCGATTTAAATCACGCAAGTCTAATTGATGGCATTAGACTCTGTAAAGCTCATCGTTATTTTTATAAATATAACGACATGGCTGAACTTGAAAAAAAATTGCAAGAAGCACAAAATCATAAAAATTTAATGATCGTCACCGACGGCGTATTTTCAATGGATGGCGACATTGCGAAGCTCAATGAAATTTGCGATTTAGCCGAAAAATATAACGCAATTTTATTGGTCGATGATTCCCACGCGACAGGTTTTATTGGCGAGAACGGTCGCGGAACTCCAGAACTTTGTAAAGTTGAAGGTCGAGTTGATATTTTAGTAAGCACGCTTGGTAAAGCGATTGGCGGGGCTGGAGGCGGTTTTATCGCTTCGAAAAAAAATGTTATCGATAAAATTCGCAACAAAGCGCGTCCATATTTATTTTCTAACAACATCTTGCCGATCGTTGCGTCAGTTGGAATCGAGATTATCGATATGATTTCGCAATCAAAATTTTTAATCAAAAAACTCGCCGAAAATACTCTTTATTTTCGAAAAAAAATCATTGAAGCGGGTTTTACGATTCACGATCCAACTGGTATCCATCCCGTTGTGCCCGTAATGCTTGGCGATGCAATTTTGGCGAGCAAATTTGCCAAAATGATGATTGAAGAAGAAGGCATTTATGTCATCGCATTTTCGTTTCCCGTGGTACCAAAAAATAGTGCAAGAATTCGCGTTCAAATTTCAGCTTCACATGAGCGCGAACATTTGGATACCGCAATCAAAGCCTTCATAAAAGTTGGCAAAAAACTCAATGTAATTTCATAAATGGAAGAGGAATTAACAAAGGAACAAAAACAACAAATTAAAAGAAAAATAATTATTAAGGCAATTCCATTTGCCCTACTTATAGTTGCCTTCATAAGCTCTTTTATATTGCTATATCATTACAAAATTTAAATCAAATTTATGCAAAATTTTGAACTCGCAACTTTTGCTGTTGATGAAAATAAATCACGTGGAAGAATGTTTGTCGAAAATTTTGACGATTCAAAATATCGTTCAATTTTTGGTCGCGATCGCGATCGCATCATTAATTCATCGGCTTTTCGTCGATTACAATATAAAACTCAAGTTTTTGTAAATCATCAAGGCGATCATTATCGCACTCGTCTTACGCACACTTTGGAAATGGCACAAATTGCTCGCTGGATTGCTGGCGCTTTAAACGCCAACAAGGATTTGGCGGAAATTATTTCTTTGGCTCATGACCTCGGGCATCCGCCATTTGGGCATGCTGGCGAGGAAGCGTTAAATTTAAAAATGCAAAATTTTGGCGGATTTTCGCACAACGCCCACACTTTGAAAATTATTACAAAAATCGAAACTAGATTTATTGATTTTGTTGGCTTGAATTTATCTTGGGAAACTCTCGAAGGAGTTGTAAAGCATAACGGCGCCATTTTAGATTTTTCAAAAATTGATAAATATATTTTAAATTTTAATCAAATTTACGATTTAGAATTACACAAAAATCCAGCGATTGAAGCGCAAATTTCGGCAATTTCTGATGATATCGCTTACAATAATCATGATATTGAAGATGGACTCCGAGCTGAATTATTTAAGGTTGAAGATTTATTTGAAATTCCATTAATTGGCGAAATTTATCAAGAAATTTTGCAAAAAAATCCACAAATTCGTCAAGAATTATTAGTGGGCGAAGCTAAGAAACGCATTACTCTAGCAATGGTTTTAGATGTTATTGAACAAACTAAAATTAATTTACAAAAACATAATATTAAAACTCTCGAAGATATCAAAAATTTTCCAAAATTTTTAGTCGAATTTTCGCCAAAAATGCAAGAAATTCATTTGCTCATAAAGAAATTTTTGATGCAAAAAATGTATCGTCATCAATTGGTTAATGTCATGACTGACAACGCTAAAGATGTTATCAATTCATTATTTGATTTTCATTTTTTGAAGCCAGAAATTTTGCCTAAAGAACGTTATGAAGAATATTTGCAAAATAAAAATTCACAAAATTTAGCGGAAATTATTTGTGATTACATCGCTGGTATGACCGACCGCTTCGCCATTAAATGTTCTAGCTCTTTGCGATAAAATTTAAAACCAACTTTTTTTGGCTATTAAATAACCACGGAAATTTTCGCCATCTTTGCTGTTCATTGCCTTCACCATTTCTTTCAAATCGACCCAATACCATGGATTTTTATGTAAGGCAACATCGAGCACCAAGAGCGAATCGGATTTTTCGTCATAAGCCACAATTGGCGAAATGTGCCCGCCGGTTTTATTGCCGAAAATTTTGCCATCAAAATTAGCAACAAGAAAATTGTTTTTATCATTTAGAATTTTTTTGGCAACTTCTCGGAACTTAGATAAATCTTGGTCAGAATTACTTTCTTGATAAAAAATTTTACTTTTTATTTTGTGAATTTTAAGAATTTTAGCAAAATCTTGAAGATTTAAACCGGGGTCAAAATTTTCAGTTTTGGTACCATCTTTATTTGTTATAATTTGAGGTTTTTTGTAATAAATAATTTCACGAGATTTTATTTTATCGGTTTTTTCATTGAAAAAATTTTCTTGCGAATTAAAAAGTTTGAAAGGAATAATTTCACCGTTAGGCTTAGTAATTTCAGCACTTGCTTGACTTGGAATATTTTCATAAAAAAATGCATTTTTCAAAATTAATGCCGTTGCCGACGAACAATGAATTGGATTATTTTGAGCTTGATAAAAATTTGCAAGTTGATAAAAATCATTCTTATATTGACTAGAATTAAGGCGAGAAATGCCATTCTCGCTATTCCAAATTTCAACACAAAAAGCATTTTTATTAATGCCAATTGTCAATAAAAATATTATAAAAACTTTTTTAAACATAATGTCGAGAAGTCTAGAAATTAAAGGTTTGTGTAATGATTTTGTCCATAAAATTATTGGTGATTTTTTTATATTTTTACAAAAAGAAAAAAAATATTCCATTAACACAATTTCATCTTATCAAGATGATATTAATCATTTTATCAATTTTATTTATAAATCAACCAAGAAT
>JBIIBR010000075.1:0-6488 GCA_044239285.1 Rickettsiales bacterium
ATTAAATAAATTTAGGTTTCAGACGCAATTTTTGATGGAGGTGTCTAAAATATGAAGAAGTTTACCTTAAAAGCTATAATTCTGTAAATGAAGCAAGAATGCAATTAATGGATTTTGTAGAGTTTTATAATCATCAAAGACCGCATCAATCTTTGAAATACAAAACTCCTGCTGAAGTTTATTTTGCAAAAAAAATTGCAAATTAATTTCATGCGAATTAGCGTGGTGGTGTTTAAAAGATTTCGATAAATTTTAACAAAATTTATCGAGGATTACTCCTATCGTGGAGAAAAAAATTGGTCTGGCTGGATGGGTGCACTATATTGATCGAGTGGAGCTTTGAATTGGAGATGCCCTTTCAGATTTAATTCTCACCGCCCAAGATCTTGATTCTGCGACATCACTAGCGGGTTTCGATGGCGAATATTCTTTATTCTTCTCGTCTCCAAATCTGACTGTTTCTTTCGGTTTTGGATTTAATGGAGATTCTTTTTGTTGTTGCTTTAAAATTCCTTTGATTGGTTCTGAAGAAGGTTCTCTAGATTTGTTGGCATCTAAAGATTCAGATCCAAGAGAAACTTTAATCGATTCAGGTTTATTTCCTTCAATTTCAAATCCAAATTTTTTTGCAAATCCTCCTCTTTTTTTATCGCTCGCATTTGCATTTGTTTGAATAGCTTCGATGGATTTTTTTTCTTCTTCAGAAAGTGGAATTTTAACTCCTTCTTGTGGAAATTTTTCATTAAATTTATGTTTTCCATATAAATCTAAAATGCCGGAAAGTTCAATTTGTTGACTTTGTGAACTATCTTTGGTATTGGTATTGGCATTGGTATTTTTTTGTAATTGATTATATTCAACTAAATCTTCGGCATATTGCTTAACGTCCAATCGCAACTTGCGACCATCTGGTAATTCAATCGGAATCGATTGATTATCTTTTGAAAAAGGATTAATGATTGTCGTCATGTTAATTTTATTATTAATCTTTTTCAAATCTTCCGAGTTAAATCCATTTTCTTTAAGTTGATCAATCAAATTTTCACCACTTTCTAATTTTATTTTATTAGGATCTTCGGTGTGTAAAATTTTATTGCTAAATTTATCAAAATTATCTTTTTCTTGTGATGAAGAGGGGAGGTATTTTTCCATTAAGGAATCAAATTTTTCTGCAAAATAATCGGCAATCACTCTATTGTTTCTGTCAACATCTCCATTGCTCCAGCTCTTTTTGAGCATCCCAAAATTCTTCAAATAAGGTGCTAAAAATTCTTCCATAAAATTTTTTTTATTATCACTTCTGCTAGGTGAATCTTCGCCATCTTGTTGAAAATAAGCACTGCGAAGAGCAACAAGTTCAGAAAGGGTTTTTTTGTTTTTTTCTAATTCAATTTCTTCGGCACTTTTTGCTGGAATTGGTGATGGATTTTCTATCATAATTTTATAAAATTATTTATATTTTTTTAATTCTTTAATTGTAAAAATTGAAAATAAAATTTAACAATTTAGCTAGAATTTTATTATTAAATTCCAACTAAACTTTTTGCAAAATTTTTAGCATTAAATTCTTGTAAATCTTCAATTTTTTCACCGATCCCAATTGCGAAAATTGGCTTGGCAAAAATTTTAGAAATTGCCACCACAACTCCGCCTTTGGCGCTACCATCAAGCTTAGTAATTACTAGCCCGTCAATGCCAACGGTTTGATTAAAAATTTCGGTTTGTATTCGCGAATTTTGTCCAATTGTGGCGTCAATTATTAACAAATTATAATGCGGAGCCGAGACATCAAGTTTTTTTACCACGGTGTTGATTTTCTTAAGTTCATCCATCAAATTTTGTTTATTTTGTAATCTGCCGGCGGTATCGATAAGCAAAACATCAAAATTATTTTTTATCGCATAATCAAGTGCTCGATAAGCCACGGAAGCTGGTTCTTCGCCTTCTTTGAGCGGTAAAATAATTTCGCAATCCGCTCTTTTTGCCCACACTTCAAGTTGCGATGAAGCGCCGGCGCGGAAGGTGTCGCATGCCGAAATTAATACTTTTTTATTTTGATTTTTAAGATTAAAAGCGATTTTGCCGATGGTGGTGGTTTTACCGGCGCCATTGACGCCGTTGAAAATAATTACTTGAGGTTTTTTGTCGGAATCGAGATTGATTTTGCCTTCACAAGGTTTTAAAATTATTTCAATTTCGTTGGTTAAAAATTCTTTAATCGAATTTTCATCAATATTTTTTTCAAACTTTTTTTGACGTAAAATATCGACAATATTTTTGGCAAAATCACTTCCCAAATCATTGGTTATTAAAGTTTCTTCAATTTCATCGAGAACTTCAGAATCAAGCTTTTTATGGGTAAAAATTTGAGTGAGAGCTTGAGATAATTTTTGCGAACTATTTTTTAATTGATCGCTGATTTTAGATTTTGAAAATAAGTTGAAAAATGACATTTTATTTTTTTAATTATAAATAACTTTCAGGATTGACTGCGTCACGACCCTTTCTCAAGCCAAAATATAATTGAGGAAATTTTACTTTGCCAGAATTTCCGACATTGCCAATTTTTTGACCTTTGTTAATTTTTTGTCCACGCTCAACCAATGAATTTTTAAGATGTGCGTAAGCTGAAATCCAACCCCCCGAATGTTTGATTATTACTAAATTGCCATAACCTTTTAATTCATTGCCGACATAAGCTACAATACCGTCTTCGGAGGCTCCAACGGCTTGACCTTCGGAAGCCTTGATGTTAATTCCATCATTATAAAGTCCGGCACTTTTTGGTCCGAATTTGGAAATAACTTCACCGCGAACTGGCCATGAAAAGCGATTAGTTTTATTGGCAATTTTTTTGATTGATTCTTTGTCGATCGGTTTATTGATGCTTAATTTGGTTTCGACAATTTCATTTTTAGTTGGATTAATGATGTTTTGAGCGGTTTTGGAATCGGTTGAATTATTCTTTTTATTAATTTCCTCAGCCCTTACTTCTGAAGGTTTAAAGCCATATTTTTCAATTTCTTTAGAATGTTTTTTATCGCTAATTTCTTTAGCTTTTTCTTCCGAAGGTTTAAAACTACTTTTTTCAATTTTTGTTTTAGATTCTGAAGCGATTTGAATATTTTTATCACTCTTTTTTATATCAATTTTTTTCTCTTCAATATTTTTATTGTCACCATCTTTTTTTGTAACTTTAACTTTATCTCCGGGATAAATTGAATAAGGAAATTTAAGATTATTGAGCGCAATTACATCATTAACTTTCATATCATACATGCGTGAAATTGAGTAAAGAGTATCGCCTTCGCGTGATTCGTGATAATTAGGAGATGGAACCTTTAAAGCGCTTCCGACCTTTAGAGCGTAAGGCGGTTCAAGATTGTTATTTTCAATTAAATCACGCAAAGGCACATCATTTTTTTTCGAAATCGAATAAAGAGTATCGCCTTTTTGCACGATAATTTCATCGCGAGAAACTTCTGGTTCGTTTATTGTTGTTTCTTTTTTATCTGACTTTTTTTGAACAATATTGCGATATTTTTCTTGATTAAATTGATTATTTTTGTTGAACTTAACATTGCTACGATTAATGATTTTAGCTGGCTCTTGTAAACATGAGCTTGAAAATAATAATATTATCAATAGTAAAAATTTATTGTAAAATATTGGTGTTAAGATATTCATTTTTTCTAAAAAAATTTAATTAAAGCTAATCATAGTTTATAACAAATGTTTAATTTATCAATTATCACTTTTATTTAAGTAAATATGGAAATTTTTATCACTTTAAATAATTTTATTCAAGTCTTTTTTGTTGGAATCATTGGCTTGATAATGGGCAGTTTTATTAGCTTGGTAAGTCATCGATTAGTTTCAAAGGAACCAATTTTTTTGGGACGTTCAAAATGCGTTCATTGTAATTCTAAATTAAAAATTCGCTCTTTGATTCCACTTTTTTCATGGCTTATCCAACGCGGAAAATGTTTAAATTGTTCTGCTAAAATTTCTTTGCGCTATCCTTTGATTGAGGTATTTTGTGCCCTAGGTTTTATTATTACATTTCTTGCCATGAAGTCGGTGGTGGATATTAAATTCATGCTTTATTTAGCAATTTTCGTGACGATGTTTATAATGGTGGTGGTTGATTTGGAGCATTATTTTATTCCCGATATTTTACAATTTATTTTAGTATTTTTGGTAATGCTTTTAACGATTCATAATGGTGGATTAAATTCGGTTTATGTCGGATTGAAGCCGGCTTTAGCCTTTCTGGCATTTGGCTTCGCCATTTGGCTTTTCTTTTATTATTCGGCGGGAATTGATGGTATTGGCATCGATGATTTTAAGTTTTTTTTAATAGCGGGATTTATGCTTGGATTAAATAATTTAATTCTTTTTATGTTTTTAAGTGGAGCAATCGGGGCAATATTTGGCGGGATTTGGCAAAAGCTAAAAAAAGATGAAACTTTTCCGTTCGCGCCCGCGATTTGCTTATCAGCTTATGCCTGCTTGTTAATTGGTAAACCAGTGATATATTAATTTAAATGAAAAGTATTTTTATAAATTCGCCAAGCGAAATGATTGAATTTGCAAAAGAAATTGCTAATTCAATTGAGAGCAATAAAGTGATTGCACTCTTTGGAAATCTTGGTGTTGGCAAAAGTTTTTTTGCCAAAAATTTAATTAATTTTTTACAAGAAATTCCGAGTGAAGTTTTGAGTCCAACTTTCAATATTGTTTATTCTTATAAAACGCAAAAAGGTGAAATTTTTCACTTCGATTTATATCGTATAAAACATGAGGAAGAGCTTGAAAATATTGGTTTCTTCGAGACAATAAAAAGTAATATTACTTTAATCGAATGGCCACAAATTGCGGAAAAATATTTGCCAAAAAATTGCTTAAAAATTACCATAAAAAATGTTATTAATCGTCACGAAGAAGCGCGTGAAATAATTATAGAAAATGTCGAATAAATTTAGTTTTAATGTTGGCTTAGAGTCTGTCGGAACAAGGCTTGATAAATTTTTAGCCCAAGAATTTTTAAAAATAAAACCAGAAATTACACGCACTAAAATTCAAAATTTTATTGCCCAAAAATTAGTCAAAAATTCACAAAATTTAATTTTAGAAAATGATTCTTACAAAATAAAAATTAATGATGAAATTGTGGTTGAAGTTCCCGACGTAGAGCCCTCGCATCTTAAAGCCAAAGAAATTTATTTTGAAATCGTTTATGAAGATAATGATTTAATGGTGATTAACAAGCCGAGTGGCTTAACCGTTCATCCGGGATCGGGTAACCAAGAAAATACTTTGGTTAATGGTTTGTTGTTTTCGCATCGCGATAAATTATCGACGGTAAGTGGCGAAATGCGTTTGGGAATTGTCCATCGCTTGGATAAAGATACTAGTGGATTAATGATTGTTGCCAAAAATGATTTAACGCATCAAGCCTTGAGCAACATGCTTCGCGACCGCGATATTAAACGTCATTATTTAACATTTATTTACGGTGTTTTTGATCCAAAACGCGGAGTTATTAATAAAAATATTATTCGCCATCATAGCAATCGTTTGAAAATGACGATTTGTAAAAGTGCAGGCAGGGTGGCGATCACCAATTACGATACTAAAGAAATTTTTTTAGACGGTTTTGCCAGTCTTGTCGAATGCAGACTCGAAACCGGTCGAACTCACCAAATTCGCGTTCATTTTGAATCGCAAAAACACTCAATTATTGGCGATCAAACTTATAATTCTTGTAGAAAAATGTTGCCAAAAAATGTCGATGAAAAATTAAAAAAACTGTTAGAAAATTTTTCAAGACAGGCTTTGCATTCTTACAAAATAGCCTTTACGCACCCAATTTCAAAACAAGAAATTGCTCTTGAAATTCCTTTGCCAAAAGAGTTACAAGAACTTTATGATGCTTTAAAAAATGTTAAAGTCTAAATCGAAAATTATTGTTATTTCAGGAGCGACGGCATCAGGAAAATCAGCGATCGCCATGCAAATTGCCAAAATTTATAACGGCGCAATAATCAACGCCGATTCGCTCCAAATTTATCGCGATTTACCAATTTTATCGGCACAACCAACTGCAGAAAATTTCAAGGAAGTTGAACATTTTTTATACGGAATTTTAGATTCAAATCAAAAAATTTCGGTGGGAATTTGGTTAAAAATGGTCGCCGAAATTGTTGAAAAAATTCAACAAGAAAATAAAATTCCAATAATTGTTGGTGGCAACGGCATGTATATTTCCAAGCTAATTGATGGCATTAATGACATTCCAGAAATTGATGAAAAATTTCGCCTGCAAGCACAAGATTTATATTTAGAAATTGGGCATGAAGAATTTCAAGAAAATTTTGGCAATGAAAAAATTATTGATAAACAAAAATTGTTGCGAGCCTGCGAAGTTTTTTTACAAACCGGAAAAAAAATTGAATTTTTTCAACAGCAACCGAAAAAAAAACTTT
>JBIIBR010000076.1:0-6470 GCA_044239285.1 Rickettsiales bacterium
TCAAGTTTGAAAATTGCTTCAAGTTTTTCAATAAATTTTTGATCAAACGCCCAATTATCTTGAGTTTTGAATAAAATTTTGGTAGCACTATAATATTTTTCACTTGGATTTTCGCTATTTTTAGCAGCACATTCACTCACCATGGCACCAGCGAGGGCGGGATGATTCAATGGAAAATTTCTAAAAATAAAAGCAACTTTGCCGTTATCAACATATTCGGTTTTGATTTTTTCAAAAGCTTCACGCACGAAAGAAGCACAATGCGGGCAAGAGAGAGAAGCGTATTCAATAAAAACGACGGGTGCATTTTTATCACCAAGAACGTAATCTTCGGGTAAAATTTTTAGCAATTCACTATTTTTGCGCGCTTCTTCTTGGCTTTTAGCATCCTCGATCACCGCTTGATTGACTGGGTCTTGCGGGTTTTGCTCAGGCTTTAATTCTTCGGCACCTTGACTTGCATATTTAAATGAAGTTTTAGTTTTATAATTATTGACAACTAGAGCTCCAAAACCAATCAATAGAACGGCGGAGATTAAAACGATAATTTTTTTCTTTGAGTTATTTTTCATAAGTTCGCTTGGTAAAATTTATTTGAAAAAATAAATTGAATATATTTTTAAAAAATATAGTCTGTTTATAAAATTAAATCAATAGAATTTATGCTCCCAATTTCAGTTTTTATAATTACCAAAAATGAAGAAGATCGCATTGAAAAAATTATTAATGCGGTCAAAAATTTTGCCGATGAAATTTTGGTAATCGATTCGGGAAGCATTGACAAAACCGTTGAATTAAGCCAATCTGCCGGAGCGCAAGTTTATTTCAATCAATGGAATGGTTATGGTCAACAAAAAATTTTTGGCGAACAAAAATGTCGCAATAATTGGATATTAAATATCGATGCCGATGAAGAAGTTTCGCCGGAATTATCACAAGAAATTATAAATATTTTTAGTCAAAAAATTGCTGAAAATGTGGCGGGATTTAAAATTAAAATTGTTAATAAATTTCGCTTTGAAGAGCGTCCTAAAAAATTAGCTTATTTTTATAATCAATTGCGTCTTTATCGTAAAGATGTTGCGGGCTTTAAAAATAGTGCCGTTCATGATTCGGTTGAATTAAAATCTTCCGAGAAATTACAAATTGAACAATTAAAAAATATTATTTTTCATCAATCTTTTCGCAGTTTTTCACATTGGCTAGAAAAAATAAATTCATATTCTTCGATGCAAGCGCAAGACGCCTTCGCCAAAGGCAAATGCCCATCTTATTTAAAAGTTTTTTTGGCGCCGACCGTTGGCTTTCTAAAAGCCTTCATTGTTCGTCGTTATTTTATTTATGGGCTTGATGGCATAATTTATAGTTACATTTTTGCTCTTTCGCGTTTCGCTAAAGCCATCAAAACGCGTGAAATTTTTAAAGCAAATTCACTAAAAAATAAATGAAAAATTTAACAATATTTGTGCTGTTTTTATTATCATCTTGTTCAAGCTTTCCCAAAGAAAGTCCAACAATTTATGTAAGCAATTTAAGTTCAAATATTATAAAAAATATTTCTATAAAATTTCCTCGACAAAACCTAAATCTGCCACAATTAAATCCGGGATTAACTCAGGGAAGATCTTTTATTATCAATGATTCGGAGGATTTTTTTGGAACTATAAAAGTGAGTTGGAATAATCTTTACAATGAAAATATAATTCGCAATTTTTACATCAAAAAAAGCGATTTACCGAGTTTTTTTGATGTAAAAGATTTTAGTTATATTCAAATTTACATCAAAGATTATGACATTCAAATTATTACTTACGACACCAAGGATTCGGGCAATAAAACCGCTCAAATGGATATAATTCTGAAAGATTTAAATGTCTATTATAATGTTGAAAAAAAATCACCGATAAGAGGCTCTCTAATGTCGATTGATTATATTCCGAGATAGGCTTAAATAAATTTTTCTAACCACCTCGTAAGCACGAGAAAATTTTAAATTCCGCCTTAACAGCGGTTTTAAAAATTTGGATATTTCGATAACATATTCGCCAATAATTCATTAAGTACAAAAAACTCGCTTTATCCCGCCTAAAGTTAATTTTAAAACTTATAAGTATTTTGCCATCATTTTTCTTTAGAACGACAAGATAATAAATTTCATTTTCATCATTTAAAATTTGGAAATAATATATTAATCCAAAGTCAAATTGATATTATCATTAACCAAAAATTTTTCATCATAGATTTGATTTTTTTGCGAAGCGATATGAAGAAGCGCATCTCCCTTATTGACTAAAGGCATCATGGTTAAACCGATCACCATTCCATCTTCACTTGCTCGAATTTCAACTTTATTATCACCAAACGGATTAGAAATCGATCCAATAATTTGACCTTTTTGCACCATCTCACCAAGCTTTATATCGGCAATAAAAACTCCACTTTGTATTTTTTGTTCTTCATTTTTGGGAGCTTCATCAATCATGCCAATTTTTTTCATGACATTCAAAATGCCATTTAATCCGGTTTCAATCGCGTTTTCATCAAAACGTAAAATCTCACCCGCTTCATATAAAATTATGGGAATATTAGCTTGCGTCCCTGCGCTTCTAAGCGATCCGTCGCGTAAATTTGAGTTAATAATGGCGGGTGCGTTAAAAACTTTAGCTAATTCAAAATTAGTTTCATCATCGATATTGGTGCGGACTTGCGGATAATTTGAGCGATGAAAAGAACCGCTATGAATATCAATTCCATAATCGGATTTTAATACAATTTCTTGCATGAATTTATAAGCAAGTTGCGATGCCAAAGAGCCATTTTTAATTCCCGGAAAACAGCGATTTAAATCGCGTCGATCCGGCAAATAGCGCGAATGATCGTTAAAGCCAAAAATATTAACAATCGGAATGGCGATAAGCGTTCCGCATATTTTATCAATCTCGATAAAATCGAGAAGTCGACGCACAATTTCGATGCCGTTAATTTCGTCGCCGTGAATCGTTGAACACACAAAAAGCGTCGGACCTTCTTTGTCGCCACTCACAACTTCGATCGGCATTTTTAAATCGGTAAAATCATGCATTCTGCCCATGTCAATATTGATGCGATATCGATTTCCTCGCTCAATTTTAACATCGTTAATTATTTTTGTTTTACAATTTTCTATGTTCATTTTTTTGGTTTTGCTAAAGCGAAAGATAAAATTTTATAACATAATTTGGCGGCCAAAAAATCACAAGAATGCAATGTTTTAACTGGCGCCAGTTCAACTACGTCGGCACCAACAAAATTACAAATTTTTGAAGCTTCTTTAATAATATTTATAGCATCATACCACAATAAACCTCCCGGTTCTGGTGTGCCCGTCGCCTGCATGATTCCTGAATCGAAGCCGTCAATATCAAAAGTTAAAAAGACATTGCGACCTTTCAAAGGCTCAACTATTTTTTTATAATCCCAACCATGTTTATCTTTAGCAAAATGCATTTTAATACGATGTGAATTACTTTCTAAATAAGGAATTTCCGAGGCCGAAATATTGCGAATTCCGCAAGAAATTAAAGTTGAAATTGGGTGATCCATAACACGACGCAAAGCCGCCGCGTGAGAATAATGTTCGCCATCATAGCCATCGCGCAAATCGGCGTGAGCATCAAAATGCAAAATTGCCAAATCTTTATATTTTTTGATGAAAGGGCGAATTGAGCCCGCCGTTATTGAATGCTCGCCACCTAAAATTAATGGAAATTTTTTGGCTTCGAGCACGTCGGAAGTAATTTTTTCAAGTTGATCGAGAGATTTTGGCACCGATTTATAATCAATTTTTGGAGCCTTCATTGTGGCAACGCCATATTGACGGAAAGGCTCGCACCAAAATTCTTCATCAAATAATTCGGCTTGATGCGAAGCTTTAATAATGGCTTGTGGACCTTTTTTGGTGCCACCGCCATAACTTACCGATTTTTCCAAGCCAAATGGAATAACGATAACCTTGGCATCTTCTGGTGATTTTAAATATTTTTCTTCAACGCCCAAAAAACCTGATTCTTGTGGCAAAAATTGATATAAATCGAATAAGGATTTTTTTGATTCACTAATTTTTGGTGAAATTTTGCTTGGCTTTTTTTTGACAACAACTTTCTTTTTCATGTTTTTTAATTTATTAAAATAATAATTACTAATTGTTCTGAGTAAATGGATTAAACCAACGACCACAAAACCCCAACCTTTTTACGCTTCCAAAACTGCGCTAGACTAAGATAGTAAAAATTTTTAAAGCAAAGATTAAAATACTTACTTTTTAAATTTTTTTTACTAGAATATCGAACTAGATAAATAAATTCAAGTTTTATGAATAAAAATTTTAATCCAAAATTATTAGAAATTTTACGCTGTCCGCAATCAAAAAGCGAATTATTTTACGACCAAAAAAACCAAGAATTAATTTGTTATGAATCAAAATTGGCCTACAAAATTGTTGACGGAATCCCAATTATGTTAATCGAAAAAGCTCGAATTTTAAATTAGATAAAATTATCAATGCCTCAAAAATTTCAACAATTAAAAAAAAGTAAAAAATTTTCCAAATCTTCAAAAAAATGGTTGTTGCGTCAAGTCAATGATCAATTCGTTGAAAAGGCTAGAAATGAGGGCTGGCGCTCACGTTCTACTTTTAAAATTATTGAAATTGACGAGAAATTTAAAATTTTTAAAAAACACAAAATCGTCGTTGATTTAGGTTGCGCTCCCGGAGGCTGGAGCCAATATTGCGTAGACAAAGTTGGCGAAGGCAACATAGTAGGAATCGACCTTTTACCGGTCTCGCCCATCGCTGGCGTAAATTTTATGCAACTTGATTTCTTGACCGAGGAAGCTCCGCAAAAAATAATTGATGAACTAAAAAAAATTCATCATAACGCCAGCGGTTTGTGCGATATTGTTATGAGCGACATGGCCGCAAACACTACAGGCGATCAAAACACCGATCACCTTAGAATAATCGGACTTCTCGAAGAAGCTCTCAATCTTGCACAAAAAATTTTGAAAGAAGATGGATGTTTTGTTGGCAAGATTTTCCAAGGCGGAAATTCAGAAGAAATTTTAGAAATTTTGCGTAAAAATTTTTTAACGGTAAAATATTTCAAACCCGAATCCTCTCGAAAAGACTCCTCCGAAACCTACTTAGTCGCCCGCGGTTTCAAGGCTAAAGAAATATAATTGAAAAAATTATATTTCTTTGCTTTCTATGAGTTGCAATTTATTTTTTGTACTTTAAAATTTTTGCAATGAAATTTTTAGATTTTTCAGTTAATAATAAATAATTTTGCAAAAATATCAATAAACTTTAGGAATTATTGTTGATATTTAACATAATATTTATTTTCAAAAAATTTTTTAAACCCAAATATATTTTCAAAATGCCTAGAATATCAGTAATCGCCCGCACTTATGCTAAAACATTATTTTTAGCTTCGAAAAATAGCAATTCAATTGATAAAGTTTCTGATGATCTAGAATTATTTAGAAAAAATTTTAGCAATGAATTTGCCAATGAACTCAAAAATCCTGTTATTTCTAAAGATGACATGATTAAAATTATTAACGAGGTTACTTCGCGTTTTAAACTCGGAAATTTAACTTCGAATTTTTTTGCATCGATTGTTAAAAATCGTCGATTAAATCTTTTTCCAGAGATTCACGAAGATTTCAATCGCATGGTTCAAGAATATAAGAAAATTCTTGAGGTCGAAGTTTTATCGACAATCAATATTAACGTCGAAAATATTAAAAAATTACTCGAAAAATCTTATCCTGATAAGAAAATTTTAATTAAACATACATTGTCTCCAAAAATTTTGGGCGGTTTGCAAATTAAAATTGGTTCAAAAATTATTGACGCAAGTCTTAAGAATCAAATTGAGCAAATTAAAAAAGAATGTTTATTGGCGGTTAATTAAATAAAACTGATGTTGCATTTACAAAATTTCCTTCTTAAAATAAAAAAGATTATTGCCTCGATGCAAATCTAAAAAATAAAATCATTTAATAAAACTTTTAACAAAAATTTAAACTATAATATGGAATTTAAAGTTGAAGAATTTTCAAATATTCTACAAAAAACCATCGAAAATTTTCACTCTTCAGCCGAACTAAAAGAGGTTGGCGAAGTAATTAAAGTTGGTGATGGAATTGCCAAAGTTTATGGCCTTGATAATGTTCAAGCTGGAGAACTCGTTGAGTTTGATAGTGGAGTCAAAGGTATGGCTTTAAACCTTGAAACCGACAATGTTGGTATCGTAATTTTCGGCGATTCACAAAAAATTAAAGAAGGCTCAAATGTTAAAAGAACAGGAAAAATCGTTGAAGTTCCCGTTGGAAAAGGCTTACTCGGAAGAGTTGTTGACGCACTTGGAAATCCAATCGATGGCAAAGGCGCATTGCAAAATGTTGAGTATCGTCGTGTTGAAGTA
>JBIIBR010000001.1:0-22448 GCA_044239285.1 Rickettsiales bacterium
AAAACCCCTGAAAATCAAGCTTCAAACAATAATGAAATTTTCAATCAAGATCGGAAAATAAATTTTAAAGATGATGGATTTAGTCAATAATTTGATAATCCCCATCTTTAAAAGTTAATTTAAAGATGGGGATTTTAAGTGAAGATTTTTTATTTTTTAGTTTTATTGTTTTTTTCTAAAGCCGCAGGATTGTCGCCGTAAACAACCGTGCAAGTTCTGTTCAACAATCCGCCATACCAAGAGCCAGTTTCGCCAATCAATTGAACATCGTTAATGTCGCCTTTTTCAGCCGCGGTAATGATTGATCCATCGCCAAAAATTGGAATGAAGAATAATAAATTCCACGTACAAGCCTCGCCTTTTTTCATGGTTTTTAATTCTTTGAAGGCGATTTCGGTAACACCGAGAGTGCGTCCAGTGTCGGCAAATCTTAGGGTGCGCGCTAAGTCCTTACTAACGCCACAACTAAAAAGCAAAGAAGATAAAATAAATAAAGTTGCAATTTTTTTCATAGCGAAATGACTTTTAAATTTATTAATAAAATTAATTAATTTAAAGTAGTAAATATATTTTTTAAAATCAAATCTTAAATTCATGCCTCACATTATTATCGAAACTTCCAAAAATATTTTAGCGAAAGAAGCGTTAAAAATCGGTCAAGAAATTCAGCAAATTATGGCGAAAATTGTCGAAGGAAAATTTGATCCCGATCAATGTAAAATCCGCGTAATTAATTATGAAATTTATCAAGTTGGGCTCGAAGAAAATGATGAAAATTTTATACATATTTCGATTAAAATTTTAGCGGGCAGGGCGGTTGAAGTTAGGCAGAAACTGGCTTCGCAAAGTTTTGAATTTTCAAATAATTTTTATAAAAATTTAAAATTATCCCAAAAAAGATGCGACATTTCGGTTGATATTATTGAAATGGATCGCGACACTTATCAAAAAATTACTTTAACAAAATAGTTTAATTTTGCATATCTTGCAAAGCATAAACCTCAAATTTGCAATCTTGATTTTTATATGCTTCAATTGCGTCAACCAAAGCTCTGGCTCCAGAAATGGTGGTGGTGTAAGTTACTCCCCGCATTAGCGAAGTGCGACGAATCGAAAAGCTGTCTTTGGTGGCTTGTGCGCCTTCTGTTGTGTTGATGACCAAAGTGATTTCTTTTTGGTCAATCATGTCGACAACGTGAGGTTTATCCTCGGTAATTTTATTGACTATAGTTACCGCAATATCATTCTCAGCAAGAAATTTAGCGGTGCCACGAGTGGCAACAATTCTAAGTCCGATTTTAATTAATTTTTTGGCGATTGCTGGCAAATATTTTTTGTCGGAATCTTTGACCGATAAAAAAGCCAAACCAGTGGTTGGAAGCTTTGTCCCCGTAGCGATTTGAGCTTTCGCAAAAGCTAGTGCAAAAGTTTTATCGATGCCCATTACTTCGCCCGTCGATTTCATTTCGGGTCCTAAAATTATATCAACATTGCTGAAGCGTGCGAAGGGGAAAACCACTTCTTTTACCGCGTAATAATCGAACTTTTTTTCTTGCAATTTGAATTCGGATAATTTTTTGCCAACCATGATTAACGAAGCGATTTTGGCAATTGGAATGCCCGTTGCTTTGGCAACGAACGGAACAGTTCGCGATGCTCGAGGATTGACTTCAAGCACATAAAGAACGTCGTCTTTAATGGCATATTGAACATTCATTAAGCCTTTAACATTAAGAGCCAGAGCCATTTTGGTGGTGGCGATTTTTATTTCAGCGATAATTTCTTCTGAAAGTGAATAAGGCGGAATCGAACAGGCTGAATCTCCCGAGTGAATTCCCGCTTCTTCAATATGTTGCATAATTCCGGCGACAAAAACTTCTTCGCCATCGCATAATGCGTCGACATCGACTTCCATGGCATCGGTTAAAAATTTATCGAGCAAAAGCGGGCCAGTTTCAAAAACTTCATCATATTCAGCTAAATATTTTAGCAAATAATTTTCGTCATAAATAATCGCCATGCCTTTGCCACCTAAGACGTAAGACGGGCGAACCACCACGGGAAAACCAATTTCTTTGACTTGCTCAAGCACTTGATGTTTGGAATAAGCGATAAAATTTTGCGGTTGATTAAGTTCAAGTTTTTGAATTAAATTTTTAAAGCGATCGCGATCTTCGGCTAAATCAATCATGTCGGGCGAAGTGCCAATAATCGGAATATTTTCATCTTGTAAAAATTTGGCGAGACTTAGAGGCGTCTGTCCGCCAAACTGCACATTAACGCCGAGTAATTCGCCATTTGTCATTTCTTTTTGAATAAGCTCGATGGTGTCTTCCGCCGTTAAAGGCTCAAAATAAAGGCGATCCGAGGTGTCGTAATCGGTGGAAACGGTTTCGGGATTGCAATTGACCATGATGGCTTCAATATTATTTTCCTTAAAAGCGAAAGCGGAATGAACGCAAGTGTAATCGAACTCAATGCCTTGACCAATGCGGTTCGGACCCGATCCCAAGATTATGACTTTTTTGCGATTTGATGGATTGGATTCGCAAAAAGAATTATTAAAATGTTTGTGATTTATCGAATTTTTTGACGGCATTTTAGAAAAATAATTTGAATTTTTGCAGAAAATTTTACAAACAATTTTTTTTATCGACAAGGCTTTTTTACAAAACTAAAAAATTATTATAAATTTTTTAACGATAATATTTTTCTTAAAATAGAATATTGCTTAGAAAATATTTTTTATCCTCTTAGGAAATAAAGGTTTGAGACTGGTAATTAAAAAACTTGTCAATTTTTTTTTTGTGTTTAATATCGAAAATGTTCTGATTTTTTGGAACTATGGTGATAAATGCGTTTCGTAATAAACGTTATGGACCTGGGGGCGGTACCCAGCACCTCCACCAATATTTTTTGGGGGTGAATAGCTTTCGACATTCGCTAAAGGAAATGATTTTACTCGGTTGAGAAACTGCCGGTTGCTTTATGCAATATCCGTTCAAAAACAGTAAACGCAAACGATAACTTTGCTAATGACAATTTCGAACCTGCTTACGCGACAAAAGTTGCAATAGCTTAAGTGAAATAGTCGGGGTTTGCTCGGTCGCCTGTCAAAAAAACGACCGAGCGTAAATAATTAATTTTACATTATTTTTCATGCAAGATCTTATCGGATATGATGAAATTATTGAAAGCTCGATGCGTTCAGTAATTTACGAAACTTTAAAAAAAATTGAAAAAACTGGCTTGCCCGGCAAGCACTATTTTATAGTAACTTTTGCAACAAAGTTCCCAGGTGTTTCGGTGCCAAAAACCCTTATGGAAAAATATCCCGAAGAGATGACCATCGCCATTCAATATCAATTTAAAAGCTTGGTCGTCGATGAAGATTTATTTAAAATTTCATTGAGTTTTGGTGGAAAATTTGAGAAATTAGTCGTGCCTTATCGTTCAATCACCTCATTCGCCGACCCTTCAATGAATTTTGCCTTAAAGTTTAGTATGACTTACGGTGAAGTCGAAGAGTTTGCTTCAGAAAATCATTTTGATGAAAATAATTTGGCAAATAAATCTAAAAAGAAAGCCAAAGAGATTGACCTAACGCAAAAAGTAATCTCTCTTGATGCCTTTAGAAAAAGTAACAAACCAAATTCTGACATTAATTCATGATATTTTTTTATCAGTTTCTATTTTTAGTAATCACCTATCTTATAGCCTCAATTCCTTTTGGTTTGTTGCTTGGGAAAGTGTTTGCCAAAGTTGATATTCGTGAATTGGGCTCAAAAAATATCGGCGCCACAAATGCCACTAGAATTTTAGGGAAAAAACTAGGTTTTTTTACATTAATTCTTGATTCTTTTAAGGGCATGTTAATGGTTATTATCGCGCGCTTTGGTTTTTATGAAATTAATAATTTACATCTTTTTTTAGTGTTAGTTTCTTTTGTCGCAATATTTTCGCACATTTATCCAATTTATTTAAAATTTAAAGGTGGAAAGGGCGTTGCCACGGCGATCGGCACCATAATGGCTCTCGATTTTAGCGTCGGAGTTTTGGCGATATGTTTTTGGATTTTAACTTTTGTGTCATTTAGAGTTTCGGCGGTGGCATCGTTAGTTGCGATTTTTTCAACCACAATTTTTTCAACCGCTTATGATGCGCCATTTTCGCAAATTATTTTTTGTTGGGCGGTTTTTCTATTAATTTTTGTGCGTCACAAAGAAAATATAATTCGCATCTTGACGGGCGAAGAAAAAAAGATTTAAATTATGTCTGATAAACTTATCTTAGCCCTTGATGTACCTGATTTTGAGAGCGCCAAAAAATTAGTTAAAGATTTGGGAAATGACGTGCAATTTTATAAAATTGGGCTCGAATTAATGGCGAGTGGCGATTATTTTCGCATCATCGATTTTTTAAAAAATAATCATAAAAAAGTTTTTGCCGATTTAAAATTATATGACATTTCGCAAACCATTGCGCGAGCGGTAAAAAATTTAGCAAAATTTGAAATTGATCTTTTAACAATTCACTCCGCCAGTCGCGATATCATGCTTCGAGCCTCTGAAAATAAAGGTTTAATGAAGATTGTTGCCGTCACGGTTTTAACCAATCTTAATCAAAAAGATTTAGAAGAAATGGGATTTGACCAAGCAAAATCATTAGAAAGTTTGGTTTTGCAAAAAGCTCAAATGGCTTTAGATTCTAATCTTGACGGGGTGGTTGCTTCAGCTCAAGAAGCGCAAAATTTACGCAATAATTTGGGGCAAGATTTTTTAATCGTCACCCCGGGAATTCGTTTAGAAAAAATTCTAAATGATGATCAAAAAAGAGTGGCGGATGTTAAAACCGCTTTAACGAATGGAGCCTCGCATTTAGTGGTTGGAAGGCCAATAACTCAAAGCGAAAATCCCGCTTTAACCGCTCAAAAATTTATAAAATTAATCAATGAATTTGCACCAAATTCTTAAAAAAATTTCGCATAATTATCAAGTTTTTGGTAATGTTTCAAGTCTTGACTCTGTTGAGTTCGAGGATATTTCAATCGACTCTAGAAAAATTAATAAAAATACTATTTTTTTCGGACTTATTGGACAAAAAAACGACGGCGCGAATTTCTTACCAGACGTTGTCAATCTTGGTTCAAAGGTGGCGGTTATTTCGCAAAAATCTACTTTTGATTTTCAAAATTTTCTTAAAAAGAACTCACAAAATATTATAATTGTTGGTGATGTTTTTGAAATTTTAATAGAATTTTTACGGAATTTTTATCAGCCACTTCCAAAAAATATTTATGCGATTACCGGCACGAATGGCAAAACCTCAACCGCAGAATTTACTCGACAAATTTTACAATTTTTAAATAAAAAATCGGCATCAATCGGCACCATTGGAATTAATTGCGATGAAGAAATAAAAAATAATTTTGAAGCATCAAATTTAACCACGCCCGATATAATTTCGCTTTACAAAAATTTAGCGATTTTGAAAAATTTGGCAATTGATGATGTGGCGATCGAAGTGAGTTCAATCGGCTTGGATCAACGTCGGATGGCGGGTTTGGAAATTGAGGTTGGGGCATTTACAAATTTTACACAAGACCATCTTGATTATCATCAAAATATGCAAAATTATTTTGAATGTAAAATGATTTTGTTTGAAAAAATATTGCCAAAAAATGGTTGTGCGGTAATAAATTCTGATATTAAAGAATTTGTTGAAATCAAAAAAATTTGCCAAAAAAATCAATTAAAAATTATGGATTATGGCTTTGAGGCTCAAGCGTTAAAGTTAATAAAAATTGATAATCAAAAAGTTGATTTTTTATATAATCAACAACAATTTTCTTTTACGACAAATATCAATGGTGATTTTCAAGTTTATAATATTTTATGTGCGCTTGGAAACATATTGGGAATATATAATTTAACCAATGAAGAAATTGCAAAATTAATAAAAAATTTTGATAATTTACAGGGCGCTTCAGGCAGGATGCAAAAGGTTTGCGAGCATTTGGGGGCGAAAATCTTTATTGATTTTGCGCACTCGCCCGACGCGATTGAAAATGTCTTAAAATTAGCCAAAAATATCGCTAAAAATCGGGTAATTATTTTGTTTGGATGTGGGGGAGATCGTGATGCCAAAAAACGTCCAATCATGGGCGAAATTGCTTGCAAAAAGGCAGATTTGGTGATTGTTAGCGATGATAATCCGCGCACCGAAAATCCGGCTTCAATTCGTCAAGAAATTTTACAAAAATGCGACGCTTCAAAAACTTTAGAAATCGGCGATAGAAAAATTGCTATTGCTAAAGCGATTGAAATTTTGCAAAATGGCGATGTTTTGATAATTGCCGGCAAAGGTCATGAAAATTATCAAATAATTGGTTCGCAAAAATTTGAATTTAACGAGTCGGAAATTATAAAAAATGTTATCAAAAAATTTTCTCAATCCTAGTTTTAACCTTGATTTTCAAGACTTATATGCCGTTGATGGTCTTGAAAAAATTCATCAAAAATTTTTAGAATTTTTGCAAGAAAAAGCTCCCGAATATTTTTTAGAATATCAAATTCATAATGCCGAAAATTCACAATATTTAATCGAAATTGCAAAAATTTTAGAAATTTTTTTAGTAGATTTATTTTTAATTCATGAAAAAAATTCTGAATTAAAATCGCAATATTTAAAATATAAAAAAGTTTGTGAAACCAGAAGAGACTTTGTTCAAAGACATATTGCCAAAAAATATTCTTTGCAAGATTTAGAATTGATAAAAAATTTTGATCATCAAAAAACTTTGCAAAATTTGGCAATAAATTTTTCGCAAATTGATCAAATAGAAATTGCTTTGAGTGATAAAATTTTAGCAAAACAAGATTTAGAAATAATTGAAAAATATTGCATTTGGGCGTTGTTTGACAAGGCTGGACAAAAATTCCATAAAGCGGGAACTTTATTTATTTTGCCACAAAAAATTGCCATAAAAAATCTAATTCCCAAAATTGAAAAACATAAAAGAGAGGGTTTTGATTTAACCGATAATGGCTGTTCACCACTACGGGTTATTGGTGAAACGCATTATTGTATTTTTTGTCATAATCAAAAAAAAGATTCTTGTAAAACTGGTTTGATCGACAAGGAAACGCAAAAAATTAAAATCGATGAATTGGGCATCAAGCTAGAAGGGTGCCCGCTCGAAGAAAAAATTTCCGAAATGAATTTTTTAAAAAGTGCAGGATTTTCTTTGGCAAGTTTGGCGATGGCAATTATCGACAACCCAATGATTGCCGGCACCGGTCATCGAATTTGCAATGATTGCATGAAATCTTGTATTTATCAAAAGCAAGATGCGGTTGATATTCCGCAAATCGAATCACGAATTTTAAAAGATATTTTAAATTTGCCATTCGGCTTTGAGATTTACTCTCTGTTGACTAGATGGAACCCGCTAAATTTAAAAAATCCATTGCCCCGCAAGCCTACGGGCAAGAAAATTTTAGTATGTGGACTTGGTCCGGCGGGCTATACTTTGTCGCATTATTTATTGAATTGCGGACATGAAGTTGTAGCGATTGACGGTTTAAAAATAGAACCGCTAAATGCTAAAATTTCTGGTGTCGATGTTTATCATAATCAAGTTGAATTTGAGCCAATAGAAAATATTAATGATATTTATGAACCGCTTTCAAGTCGCGTAATTGCTGGGTTTGGAGGTGTTGCCGAATATGGCATTACCGTACGCTTTGACAAAAATTATTTGAAAATAATTCGTCTTTTACTTGAGCGAAGAAAAAATTTTGCAATGTATGGCGGAATTCGCTTTGGCTCATCGATTACCGATAAAATTGCTTTTGAAGAATATGGCTTTGACCATGTTGCTCTTTGCGTTGGGGCGGGGCGTCCGCAATTTTTAGATATTAAAAATAATTTTGCCAAAGGTGCGCGTTTGGCATCAGATTTTTTAATGGCATTGCAATTGACGGGCGCCTATCAGAAAAATTTATTTACTAATTTGCAAATTAGAACGCCGATAATCGTTGTTGGTGGCGGTTTGACGGCGGTTGATTCGGCAACTGAAGCACAAGCCTATTATAAAATTCAGGTTGAAAAATTTGCCGAAAAATTGCAAAAATTTGTTGATTTAAAAATTGATGAAGATTTTTTTAAAAGCTTAAGTGAAGAAGAGCAAGTAATCGCCGAAGAATTTATTGATGATTTTAAAAAATTTAAAAATGATGAAAATTTTTCGCAAAATTCAAAGATTTTATATCGTAAAAAAATGATTGATTCACCGGCTTATCGCTTGAATCATCAAGAATTAAAAAATGCCTTGGAAGAGGGTGTAGAATTTTTAGAAAATAGTGAAATTGATGAAGTTATTGTTGATAAATTTAATCATGTTTGTGCCATTAAAACCAAGGCAGGAGAGCGAATTGATTGTAAAACTTTATTGATGGCAATTGGCACTATGCCGAATATTTCATTTGCCTTGGAAGATGGTTTGAAATTTGAAAATAATGGTAAATATTTAAACGAAATTTATCCGCAAGAACAAGATTTTATAACAAATAAAAAAACATTTTCAATCATTACAAAAATCGATGAAAAAACTAAAAAATCCGTTAGTTTTTTCGGCGATTTGCATCCAAATTTTGAAGGCAACGTAGTGAAGGCGATGGCTAGTGCCAAAAGGGGTTATGAGCAAATCAATCAAGCTTTAAAATTAATAAATTATTCCTCGCAAAATATTAAATATAAAAATTATCGAGAAGATTTTTTAGTGAATATTTTGCGCGTTGATCGCCTTTCCGATAATGTTGTTGAAATTTATGTGAAATCAAAATTATTGGCAAATCAAACTGGAGTCGGACAAATTTTTCGCTTACATAATTATCATGCTTTAGCCTTAGAGTCAAAGGGGCAAACTATGGCAATGGAAGGTGTGGTCGTAACGGCTTTGGCGATTGATAAAGAGGCGGGAGTGATTAGCGGAATTATGGTTGAAACCGGCGGATCATCGAGTTTGATTAAAAATTTTAAAGTCGGTGAACCTTGTGTTTTTATGGGTCCGAGTGGCAAGCCAACCGAAATTCCTCGTGACGAAACCGTGGTTTTAATCGGCGGTGGTCGAGGTAATCAACCGCTTACCGCATTGGCGGAAGCCTTTAAAGCCAATGGTTGCAAGGTTTTATTTTTTGCGGGTTATCGCGACGAAAATTATATTGTGCGACGCGAAAGAATGCAAAAATCTTGTGATGAATTAATTATTTCAGTTGAAAATGAAGAGTCACGAGATGGCTATTTCCAAGGTAATGTAATTGATTCGACTAAAAATTATTTTGCTAAAAATAAAATTAAAATTGATCGAGTTTTTGCTATTGGCAATGATAATTTAATGCATAATGTGGCACGTCTGCGTCATGAAAATATCGTTGCAGAATTTGCTCAGGCCAAATATTCCATTACGAGCTTAAATGCTCCAATGCAATGTATGATGAAAGGTGTGTGCGGACAATGTTTGCAAAAAAAGAAAAATATTGATGGCGAAATTGAGTATTTTTATTCTTGTGCGAATCAAGACCAATCGATGGATGAGGTAGATTTTGAGCATCTTCACGCTAGATGCGAACAAAATTCTTTACTTGAAAAAATTACAAAATTATGGATTAAAAATTTGTAGTTAAATTCTAAAAAATTTTAATTAACAACGGTTACGGCGCGACGATTTTTATTGTGAATATCGTCAGAATTTCCAAAAAATGCTGGACGCTCTTTGCCATAAGAAACTATCTTGATTCTGGCTTCAGGAACCCCAAGTTGTTTTAAATATTTTTTTACCGAAAATGCGCGTTTTTCGCCAAGCGCGATGTTATATTCGCGAGTTCCGCGCTCATCGCAATGTCCCTCGATTGTTACGGTGATTGATTCATCGCTTTTTAACCATTGCGCTTGAAGATCAAGAATTTTTTTAGCATCTTCCTCAACTGCAGAAGAATTTGAAGAGAAAAATACGCGATCTTCAACTTCAACTTCTTGATTTTCAGCTTCAGTCTGTTGGTTCAAAGCTTGTGCTTGTTCTTCAGAATTGATGGTTTCATAAGGTTGGACAGTTTTTTCTTCGACGGCTTGATTTTCCTTCGAAATTTCCTCTTCAGCGTCTTGATTTGTATTAATCGATTGACAAGAAAGTAGGAAAAGTGATAAAATTAGAGTCGATAAATTCTTATGCATAAAAACCTCTTGGTTTGTTAATTTAAATTTTGTAATTAAAAAACTAATGGTTGACATTTTTTTGTCAAGAACTGTAAAAGAATTTTATTAATTTATTAAAAAATTGTTTTTGATTTTATGTCAGATGAATCATATGCTCAATCTAAAATCGTAGTAAGCGCAATCGCCAAGACGTTTGGTTTAGGAATTATTCTTGACAAAATTAAGTCAGCTGTTGGCAATGGACAAGGCTATACTTTCGATGGATCTAATAGAGCCAATGAAGGGCAAAAAGAACAGGTTAGTAATATTTCTGATAGTGTTCATGGTAGGTTCGTGGCTCTTCCGCAAGATATTATAAACACCTTAACAAACAATAATCCGCAAATACAACAAGAAATTCAAGTACTTGATCAACTTTGGGAACAAAAAATTCAAGCAATTGAGGAAGCAATAGCGAGAAAAATTCTTGAAGAGCGCAAAAAAGAAGAAGAAGAGCTTCTGAAAAGGCATAGAGATAAAACGATTGAGACTGCAGGGGAAATTAATAAAAATGTAGAAGATGAAAAGAAGGAAAATGCGGATAGTTTAAAATATAGAATTTTTGCAAGTTTAATTTTTTCTGGAATTTTAGACATAACCAACATACTTGAATGCGTTATAAATATTTTTGGAATCAATGAATCTTTTTCTGAGGCCGTAGGGGAAGTTGTTGCTAATAATAAGGTTATGAGTTTTATTGGTGATATCAATAAAACATTTGGGATTGATAAATTAGTAGAGCTAGTTTCAAGAGCTCCAATTCTCAACGACGTCAATCAAACTGCGCTAGAAATTGCAAATACAGATGCCTTCCAGACCTTTTCACCGCTAGCTAAAGAGATTTTAACTGGAGATCTTACTGAATATGGTTTTAGGGTCCTCTCCTTTGTCCATGTGGCTCTTGGCGAGAGCGGATTGCGAGAAAATCATGAAAAAAGAAGCCAAGATAATGATGATAAAATTAGAGAGTTGGAAGAATTAATAAGAGAAGAAGCAAAACCTAATGCTATTAGAATCGCATCCAGAGCTATTGATATAGAGACTAGATTTAGATTGGATGAAATTTACATTAGAAGTTACTTAAAAGCAGTATGTGAAGATGGACAAGAAATTAATGAGGGCGATAAAATAAACTTGGGTCATTTTATAATAAGAGATGGCGATAAAAGTAAATGCGAAACTCTTTTGGATAAAATAAATGAAGCTAAATCAGAATCCGATAGAAATCAAAAGTTAGTTAAAATTCAAGAAATTCTAGAATTAGTTGTTAAGGATGAAGCGAGGAACAACATGGATGTCTTAAATTCATTTAGGGAGGTTGCCAGAGAGAGTTTTTATCGATTAGAAGTCCCCAATGAAGAAATTCAAAAACGAAGAGAAAAATATTTGAAGGAAGATGTTTTAAAAGACTTGGAAAAAGTGGGTAATGAATATAAAAAAGAGGCGGCACAAGAGGTGCTAAAAGAGGAGATGAAAACTCAATATGCTGGAAATGATGCAAATATTAATGATAAAAATAAGCAAATTTCTAATTTATCAACTCCAGATGAATTTGCAAATTTTATAAAAAATGAATTTCAAAGTAACAGGAAGTTTGATGAAATTGTGACTAAAATTGCAATATCAGTGAAAAAAGATGAGATTGCCCAGACTGTTGTTAGAAGCCCTTTTCATCGAGTGTGTCCTAAAGCGGTAATTTCGGGGGGTGATGCGGGAGGACGTAATGTGACCCATGTTGCATCGGGGCAATCAGTTGGAAAGGGTGGAGAACCTGCAGCACTTGCAGCAGGTGCAGCAGGTGCAGCAGGTCCAGCAGGTGCATCGGTATCGCTATAATTACAAAAACTAAATTTATTAATAAATGTTGCAAAAAAAAATTATTCATAATCTTGTTTTTGATTTTGCCCTATTGGAAAATCAACAGGATTTAGATAATTTTTTGGGATTGATAAAAGACGGCTCTGTTGTTGCCATCGACACAGAATTCACGCGAAGAACTACTTATTATCCAATTTTATCGACAATTCAAATTGCTTTAAAAAATTCAGATAATTCAAAAATTGCGGTGATTGTTGATGTGTTGCGGTGTCAAGATTTATCGGAGTTGATCAATAAAATTAATAATCCAAAAATTACAAAAATTTTACACTCATCCACCCAAGATTTACAAATTTTTTATCAAATTTCTAAGAATTATCCACAAAATATTTGCGACACGCAAATTATGGCAAATTTTTGTCAAAAAGATTTCAATGTTGGCTATTCAACTTTGGTTAAAGAAATTTTTGCAATTGAAATTTCCAAGGAAATGCAAATTAGCAATTGGCAACAACGCCCGCTTAATAAAAATCAAATTGATTACGCTTTGGTCGATGTAATTTTTCTGCATGAAATTTATGAAAATTTTCTCAAATTTTTGCAACAAAATAATCAAGTGAGTTGGTTCGAAGAAGAAATGAAAGATTTTGTTAATAGATCTTTAGATGAAAATAGTAAAAATTTAATGCGTCAAATTTCAATTCGCGGTAAGTCAAAAAAGCAAATCGCTCAACTTAATAATTTGGTTTTATTGCGCGAAAAATTTGCTCAAATACAAAATATTCCGCGCGAACATTTACTAAAAAATGAAGATCTCGAAAAGATTGTGGAAAATTTTGAAAATTTTAATTTTCATAAATTTAATCTAAAAAATATTTTTGTTGATGAAATTAAAAAAGCATTGAAAATCGATGAAAATTTTGTTGATAATAATGATGATTTCTTTATGAATGAAAATCATAAAAAAATTTTGAATCAAATTAAATCTATAACATCAAAATTTGCGCAGAAATATAAAATTAAAGAGCAATTTTTGTTGAGTAGTAATCAAATTAAGAATATAGTTCAACATAATCAAGCTAAGGGCAAAATGAGTCTTTGGCGTTATGAAATTTTGGGAAAAGAAATCGAAAATATAATTGAGAAATATGAAAATAATTGTAGCTAATTGGAAAATGAATCACGGCTTTGAAGAGGTCGATGAATGGATCGAAGCCTTTTATAAAGTTTATTCAAATAGTTTAAAAAGTGAAAAACAAATTGAGGTGGTGCTCTGTCCACCTTCGGTTTTAATCGATTATATCGATAGTGAGCTAATCGAAGATGGTTTTCATTTTCTTGAATATGTTGCCGATAAACAAGGGCGTCAAGTTGATGATTTTGGAGTCGAAGAAATCGCTAAATATGTTTACGAAGCGCGTCCATTAAAACTTGGAGCGCAAGATTGCGGATTCGAAGAAAGTGGTCAATTTACGGGCGATATTAGCGCTAAAGTTTTGCGTGAAGTAAATTGCGAATATGTAATTGTTGGTCATTCTGAGCGTAGAAAATTTCACTATGAGTCGAATGAAATTGTCGCCAAAAAAGCTTTAATGGCATCGCAAAATAATATTATTCCAATAATTTGTGTTGGCGAATCAAAGGAAGTTCGCGATCAAAATCAACATTTTAATTTTGTTAAAGAGCAGATTATAAAATCGCTTCCTTCGATAAAAACTAGAAAAATTGTTGTCGCTTATGAGCCAATTTGGGCGATTGGAACCGGAGAAACTGCGCAAATTTCGCAAATCGAAGAAATGGTAAAATTTATTTACCAAATTTATGAAAATGAAATTAAGGAACTTGTCGAGGAATTTTCGGTAATTTATGGTGGCTCGGTTAATTCTGAAAATTCAGCGGAAATCTTGGCTATCAATGGAATTGAGGGTTTATTGGTTGGAAAATCCTCCCTCGACATCGAAGAATTTACCAAAATTTTGATGAGTTAATAAAACGACAATGTTAATAAAAAAAAATGCCAAAAATGGCATTAAATCCCAAAAAATTTCTTGGCAAAATCCCCTTAAAATTGCGCAAAAAATTGCGCAAAATTACCAAGAAAATTGGGTTTTTTTATATTCAGCTCTTCATCAAGAAAAATCTAATTCAAAATCTTATATTGCGCTTTTTGAGAATCAAAAATATCGCGGAAATGATTTTAAAAAATTACAAGAAATTATCGAAAAATCTGATAATGAAATGTGGTTTGGAGGCTTGAGCTATGAAGTTGCGCATCAATTTGAAAAATTACCAAAAACCGCAAAATCTTTTATTGAAATAGAAGAGATTTTTTTTAGTAATTTTGAATTAATATTGGAATTTAATCATGATAAACAGCAATTAACCGCTATTTACAAAAATAAATTTTTTTTAGATAAATTATTGGAATATAAACTTTTAGATGAAAGTTATCAATTGCCAATAGTTAAAAAAATTTCTACAAATTTTAATGATGAATCATATAAATCCACAATAAATTTATTGAAAAAAATGATAATGGCGGGAGATTTTTTCCAAGCTAATTTAACACGAAAATTTTTCGGAAAATTTCAAAAAAAAGTTTCGCAAAATGAAAATTTTAAACTCTTTTTGGAGCTTACGGAGCAAAGCCCAGCAAACTATTCGGCTTTTATGAGATTCGATGATAATTTTATAATTTCTTCAAGCCCAGAATTATTTTTAAAAAGCGTTAATGGCAAAATTATTTCTTGTCCAATTAAGGGCACTATTAAGCGTGGAAAAAATCCGCAAGAAGATCGAGAAAATAAAAAATATTTAAAAAATTCTTTAAAAGAAAAATCCGAAAATTTAATGATTGTTGATTTGGTTCGCAATGATTTGTCGCGGGTTTGTCAGCCGTCGACTATTAAAGTTAAAAAGCTTTTTAATATCGCAACTTATAAAACAATTTATCATTTATCTTCAGAAATTCATGGTAAAATTGCCAAAGAGTTTTCAATTTTTGATGCGGTTCGAACATGCTTCCCAGCTGGCTCAATGACGGGTGCGCCCAAAATAAAATCGATGGAAGTTTTAAGTAATTTGGAAAAAATAAATCGTGGAATTTATAGTGGCGCCATTGGTTATTTTAAGAATAATAATGAGTTAAATCTGGCGGTGGTGATTCGCACCTTAATTATTAAAAAAGATTACTTTGAATTTCAAGTTGGCGGTGCGATAACATTTGATTCCGATGCCGATTTAGAGCTGGAGGAGACTTATTCCAAAGCCTCAGCAATTATGAAAATTTTGCAGTTAAAAAAAATTAATTTTTCTTCGCTTGGATTTCAAAATTGACTAAAATTTCATCTAAAACGCCATTCGATTTATTGATATTTTTATCGCCAATATTGAAATCGCTTCTTTTTAAAACCACGGTTCCAAGTGCATGGGCAAAGCGTTCGGTTATGGCTTTTAAATTAAAGTTTAAAACAATCGGAACATCTTTCCCTTTAAGTTGTAAAATTCCCTTGGCAGAAAAATTATTTTTTCCGGGCATTGCCACAAAATTAGAGGATTTAAAAATAGCTTTTGGATATGTTGCGGTGGCAAGCCAGCCAACGCTTTTTGCAGTCTCAACCGCTTCTAAAAATGGAATTTCAATTGAGCTAGTATCGACTTCAATTTCCACTGAATTTTTATCAAGTGTATTCGGATCAAAATTTATTTTGCCAGTAAATTTTTTGAAAGAGCCATTTACCTTAGAGCCACTTTGCGTTGCTTCAAATTCAATTTTACTTTTATTGTCAATAATTTGCCATGCGGAATCTGAATTATTGGTTTGATTATTTTCTCCTTGATAAATTGCTTCGCATTCAATTTGCAAACTTACTTCGTCGGAAATTCCGGGGATGCCATAATTTATACCAAAGAGCGAACGTTTTAT
Source organism: Rickettsiales bacterium (assembly GCA_044239285.1). GTDB lineage: Bacteria > Pseudomonadota > Alphaproteobacteria > Rickettsiales > UBA1997 > CAILUF01. Next base: position 15,998 of record JBIIBR010000001.1, read on the forward strand.
TTTACCAGAAATTGTCATGCCAATGGTTTTATTTTGAGTAATTGGATTTTTACCAATTTTATTAATTTTGACGTCGAGAGTTATGGATTTTGAATTTTCTTTAATAGTTAATAATCCCGTAACCTTAGCCCCAGAAGAGCCCGAAGCTCTAATGCTGGTACTTTTAAAAAGGGCAATCGGAAATTTTTCAACATTAAAAAAATCAGCACTTTTTAAATGAGTATCAAATTTTGCAAAGCCTGTCGTAATTGAATTGGTTTTAATTACAACTTCCACTGAGCTATTTTGAGGATTGCGTTCGTCGATAATAATCTTGCCATCAACATCGCTAAATTTGCCACTCGGGCTCGAAAAACCAAAGTGATTTGCCGACCAATTGACATTGGCGTGCATTGGATCAATCTTATACAAATCGGCACCCTTTGCCAAATTGACGAAGCACAAAAAATTGACAATAATTAATAATAATTTTTTCATAATTTATATTTTTTTATAACCGCAAATTTTAATTTCAAAAGCGTCAAGACCAATTACGGATTTTTTGGAATTGGTTAATAAGGTCAAATTTTTAATGCCCAAATCAGCAAGAATTTGTGCGCCCGTGCCATAATTACGCAAGGTTTTTAGATTTGGTAATGAATTTATAACATTGTCAAAAAATAAGTCTTCAATTTTCTCGTGAGGTTGTCGAATAATTACAATAACACCACTATTTAATTTTGATATTTTATTTAAAGCTTTTCGTAAAGAACCACTTCGCGGATTATTGTTTTCGTCGAGACAATCGGCTAGTATGTTAAGGTGGTGCATTCTAACCAAAGTTGGTTTTTCTTGATTAATTTGCCCTTTTATTAAAGCCAAATGTTCGACATTATCAATTTTGCTACGATAAATTTTAGCGGTAAATTCGCCAAAATTTTTGCTGTTAAATTTACGTTCGGAAATTAATTCAATAATTTTTTCTTTTTTGCGTCGATATTCAATTAAATCAGCAATGGTGGCAATTTTTAAATCATGTTTTTTGGAAAATTTTATGAGATCGGGAAGTCGAGCCATCGTCCCATCTTCATTCATAATTTCGCAAATTACGCCAGATGGATTAAGCCCTGCCAACCGAGCAATATCAACTGAAGCTTCGGTATGTCCAGCCCGCACTAAAACCCCGCCATTTTGGGCTTTAAGTGGAAAAATATGCCCCGGACTGACGATTGATTCTTTGCCTTTATTTGAATCGATTGCAACAAGAATTGTTTTGGCGCGATCTTGCGCCGAAATGCCCGTGGCAATGCCATCTTTGGCTTCAATTGAAATGGTAAAAGCGGTGCGATGACGCGATTCGTTATTGAGTGCCATCAAAGGCAATTCAAGTTGATTAACCCTTGATTCTTCAAGTGCCAAGCAAATTAAACCGCGACCATATTTTGCCATGAAATTGATTTTTTGATCGTCGCACATTTGAGCGGGAATAACCAAATCACCTTCATTTTCACGATTTTCATCATCAACTAAAATGAACATTTTGCCATTTTTAGCATCATCGATTATTTCTTGAATAGACGCCAGACTATTGGCTTGAGAGCTTATCAAATTTTTATTTTGAGTCATGATTTTTTATGAGTTGAGATAAATAACGAGCAATTAAATCGATTTCTAAATTTACTAAATCGCCGACTTTGGAATATTGAAAAACAGTGTTTTCCATGGTGTGTTTTATAATATTAATTGAAAAAGTTTTGGTGGTAACCTCGTTAATTGTTAAAGAGGTGCCGTTAATTGTTACTGAACCTTTCGGAGCGATAAATTTTGCTAAATTTTTAGGTATTTCAAAATCAAATTTCCAAGATTCTTTAATATTTTTTATAGCAATTATTTGGGCAATATTATCAACGTGACCGGAAACTAAATGTCCGCCAAATTCATCATTTAAGCGCATTGAAAATTCAAGATTAATTTTATCGTTAATTTGCCAATTTTTTAAAGTAGTTTTATTGCAAGTTTCTTGCGATGCTTGAAAAGATAAAAGTAAATTATTTTTCAAAATTTTTTGCGAAATCAAAGTAAGGCAAATGCCATTGCAAGCAATCGAACAGCCGATTTTGAGACTTCGTTTAATATTAGATTTTTTAATTTCTAAAACTAAAAGCGCATCTTTTTTTTCGTTGAATTCTAAATTTTTAAGCGTCGCTAAATTGGTAATAATTCCTGTAAACATTTTTTTATTTTATTGATTCGGCTATAATTTTTTTTAATTTTTTAAGAGCACTTTCTTCGATTTGTCGAATTCGTTCGCGCGAAACTTTGTAATGCTGACTAAGCTCTTCGAGAGTTTGCGAATCTTCGGAAAGTTGTCTTTTAAAAATAATTTCTTGCTCACGAAGATTAAGTTGTTCAAAAGCTTTTTTAAACAAATTTCTTTGTTGCTCTTTTTGTTGATTTTCAATTGAAATTTGTTCTTGATTGGGGCGAGTATCTACCAGTAAATCCATGGATTCAATACTTTCTTCATCTTCGCCAATTTTATGATTTAACGATGAGTCACTTTGAGTTAAACGCGAATTCATATCAACCACTTCTTGCGAAGAAACATTTAAAGTTTCGGCGATATGTTTAATTTTTTCTTGCGAAAGGGCAAATTCATTACTTTGAACACCAAGTTTCCTTTTGATTTTTCCAAGGTTAAAAAATAATTTTTTTTGAGCGGAAGTGGTGCCGATTTTAACTAAAGACCAAGAGCGTAAAACATAATCTTGAATGAAAGCGCGAATCCACCACATTGAATAAGTTGAAAAACGAAAACCTTGTCGCGGTTCAAATTTTTTTAAAGCTTGAATCAGTCCCATATTGCCTTCGGCGACTAAATCAGCAGTAGGCAAGCCATAATTTTTAAATTTATTAGCAATTTTTACCACTAAACGCAAATGGCTTTGAATCAACATTTTGCCGGCTTCGCTATCATTTTGTTCAGCGAAACGAATGGCGTAATCATATTCTTGTTCGGGAGTTAAAAGTGGAAATTTATGAATTTCGTGCAGATATTTGGCGAATCCATCGACATTTTTTGATTCGTCACTTTTAATTAAATCGAAATTATTTTTAATATTTGGATTGAGTTTTTTGGACATGTTAAAAATATAATTTTTGAAACATTATTATATTTTTGTTTTAAATAAAATCAAGATCGAATACTAAATTTACCTGAAAATTTACTTTGTAGAATTTAATAATTAGGCTTCAATAATTTTAAATAAAAGCATTACTAAACTCCCGTAATTTCAATTTTATATTTTTTCGAAAAATAATTAAAAATTTCTTTGCGTTCGGCAACTTTTATAACGCGATTAAAAACCGCAACTTCAGAAATGTATCCAGAAAAGCCATTTGCCCCGCTTCTATTAGTGCCAAGAGTTATGCCCGCAAGTTGATTTGCATTAGACGAGGCTATATCAGAGCTTGCAATCATTGAATTTGTATTATTGATAAAAACTTTAGAATTTGAGCCGTTAAAATATATTGCAATAACATATTCTCTTGAATTTGAAAAGCCATCTGCATAAGCTGTTGCGACCGCTGTTCCAGTGTTAAGCTGAACCCCATTTGATTTTATGGAAAATGAAAAATCAGCAGAAGAACTGCCACCATCAAAAATTGTTTTGTAATTTGTTGTATCGGGGACATAATTAAGTTTAACTACCAAGAAAACGGTAGCCTGGGAAGAGGCGCCCTGAGAAAAATTGGCGATAGATAATTTGGAAGAGCCACTAAATTTTAATGCTGGAATTTTGTTGATAGTGGATTGTGCATAAGTAACGCTAGTGGGGGTTAGTTGATTTGCGCCGTTAAGTATTGAGCTCGGGCCAATATCTTTCCATGTTGTAATGGTGTCTCCATCTTTGAGTTTCGATTGATCTAAAGATTCTTTTAAAGATGTTTCATACCATCCTAACAATCCCGACATTTGGAGGATTGGAGATTTTGCGGTTATACTTCGGGCGTTGGAAATTTGTGCCGATCTAACTAAATTGTAACCTTGATTAACGCCAATCATCAGGATGCCGATGACCAAAATTACAATTGATAATTCGATCAATGAAAAGGCAAATTTTTTAGTTTTTTTGTTAGAATTTTTTTTAAACATTTGTGATAGAAATTATTATAAAATATTTTCTATCACTTATATTTTGTTAGTGAAAAAAAATCCAGCAATTATTGCAATTCATTCCAAGTTAAGACTGGAGTTTTGGCGGCGCGAACATCGTCAAGCCTTTTTCTTGGCGTGCTCAAAGGATATTGATGAAATTTATCACCGCGACCTTCTTCAATTTCTTTAGCGATATAAAGCATGGTGTTTACAAAATTATCGACAGTCTCTCTCGTCTCGGTTTCTGTAGGTTCAATCAACATTGCTCCTTGCACCACAATTGGGAAAAATACTGTCATTGGATGAATACCAAATTCAATTAAGGCCTTAGCAACGTCAAGCGTCGAAAGCCCTTTAGCTTTTTGAATTTTATCGGTTAACAAACATTCATGCATGCAATTTCCGGGGAATGGAACGTGAAAATGATTTTTCAATTTTGCCAAAATATAATTTGCTGAAATTACCGCATCTTCGGCAACTTTTTGCAAACCATCTGCGCCATGAGAGAGCATGTAAGTAAGAGCGCGAACATGCATGCCAAATTGTCCGTTAAAGCCTTTAACTTTTCCACAAGAATTTTTTGGTTTGGCGAATTTATATTTATCGCCAACTTTTTCAACGTGAGGTGAGGGCAAAAATTCTGCCAATTCTTCGCGAACTGCGATTGGACCAGAACCCGGACCGCCACCGCCATGAGGCGTTGAGAAGGTTTTGTGTAAATTAAAATGCATAACATCGACACCAATATCGGCGGGACGAACCTTGCCGACAATAGCGTTGTAATTGGCGCCATCACAATAAAAATAACCACCAACTGAGTGAATTAAATCGGCAATTTCACCAATATTTTTTTCAAATTTACCACAAGTGTTAGGGTTGGTAATCATTGTCCCCGCAATGTTGGTGGCATGTTCGGCAACTAATTTTTTGAATAAATCTAAATCAACCAAACCATCAGCATCGGAAGGAATAACTTTAATTTCAAAGCCACACATCGCTGCGGTTGCAGGGTTGGTGCCGTGAGCTGAATCGGGAATCAAAACGATTTTGCGATGAGCTTGACCTTTAACTTCATGAGCTTTTTTTATAACCAACATTCCCGCTAATTCACCTTGCGCACCGGCTGCGGGAGCTAGAGAAACGGCTTTTAATCCAGTTAAAGTTCCAAGCCAATTTTGCAAATTATACATTAATTCTAAAGCACCTTGAACCGTTGATTCATCTTGGGCGGGGTGAATATCGGCAAATCCTGCGAGGCGTGCCATTTTTTCATTGAGTCGTGGATTGTGTTTCATGGTGCAAGAGCCGAGAGGATAAAAGCCGGCATCAATCGAATAATTTTGATTGGATAAACGCACGAAATGGCGAATTGCTTGTGGCTCATTGACTTGCGGTAAGCCAATTTTTTCACGAGATTTTTGTCCAGTTTTTAATTTAAATTCTTTGACATTTGGCAAATCAACGCCACACGCACCTTCGCGTGATTGCTTGATGAGCAGTTCAGTTTCATGATTCAAACCAGTTTGAGCAGGAATAAAATTTTGCATATTTTTATAATTTGTTTTATTTTATTTTTCCAATTCTAAGTGGTTTTTATTTTGTTTCAATTAATTTTTATCATTAAATTTGCTTCGCAAATTTAGCTTAATATCGAATCGCTTCGGGCGAAATAAATTCGCCCATCCGCGATGAATTAATAAATTTTTCTTTCAATTAATTTTGTTAGAATTTAAAAGTAAATCATAAAGAAATTCGGGGGCGAGATCGAGACCGTTTTCCCAAGATAAAGTGTCAAATTCGATTTTAAATTTTTTAAATTTATTGAGATCTTTTAATTCTTTAAAAATGTCGCGAGTGTCAGTAAAAATGGTATTTTTTAAATCAACCACGCCTTTTTTATTATTATTAAAAACTAACTCAATTTGATAATCACCAACTTGTTTTGCTTTAGAAATTTCTATCATTATTCGAGAGGTTTTATTTTGTTAAATTGACCAGTTTTGATAATTCTTTTTTATGAATACTTGCCCATTCCATCACTAGAGCAAGAGCTTTTGGTGGCATGTTGCCTTCAATAATAGCAAGATTATCTATCGCAATTATTGCTTTAAAATTTCCATATTTAGCATGAAAATGCGGAGGGTTATGGTCGTTAAAATGCATATAAATTATAATTCCTAAAAAACGACTAATTTCTGGCATAAAATTATTTTTATAAATCTTAATAAATTCCAAAATATTAACTTCGATTTTAAACAGTTTTTATTTTGTTTCAATTAATTTTTAAAATGAATTGTGACATACGCGATGAGT
>JBIIBR010000077.1:0-6401 GCA_044239285.1 Rickettsiales bacterium
CCATGATTAACATAAAAAATAAAATCAAAACCAATATTTATTATAATAAAAGAGGATATACTCTTGTTGAGCTTTCAATAGTAATTTTGGTTATTTCTTTATTGATGGCGGGAGTCTTTTCGATGGCAACGGGAAGCATTAACAACTCCAAAGTGGCACTAACTAATCAAAAAATGAAAGAGGTTTATAAATCGATGGGAACTTTTTTGATGATAAATAAAAGGTTGCCATGTCCAGCCTCTCTTGCAAGATCAAAAATAGATGATGTTGATTATGGCAAAGAGGAGCGCGATGATGCTAATAATAATTGCGGTACAAATGGAGTTTATACCGCTACTAATTATAGTAATTTTATAATTGGAGCAGTTCCAATTAAATCTTTGAATTTAGGTTCGGAATTTGCTGAAGATGGTTATGAAAATAAATTAAGTTATGTTATAGATAAGCGTTTTACTAAAAATTTTATTTCTCCTACAGGCGGAAATTTGGAGGATAGTTTTGGAACCGTTGGATCGGCAATTGAATTGATGACAGCCAAAGAAAATCAAGTTTCTGGATCGACTTTATTATCTGACAAAGTCATGTTTCTTTTGATCAGTCATGGACCCAATGTTTATGGATCTTTTACTTCAGCAAGTGGTCAACAAAATATAGATGTCGCTAACAATATTGATGTTGATGAGCTTGAAAATCAAATAAAATCTTCATCACCAAACTTTGATAATAATTTTATAGTAAATTCTTATAAAAGCGATGTTTTTGATGATGTGTTGATATACAAAACTCGCAGTAATTTTATACAAGATTTTTCTGCAAATAATTTAATTTCTTGCCCTAAATTAAGCAATGCCGGCAGTTTTCCAGCTATAAATTTATATTATGGGCAATATTTATACGATAGCTCAGCATGCGCATCCAGAGCGTCAGTTATAAGAATTTATAAATGCGGAAATATTTCGGGAGATTGGACCGACGTTGTGAGTTCTTGTCCTCCTCCACCTCCTCCATCTTAAAATGAATCGAGCTTAATTTTAAACTCAGGCAATTCACACTTATCTTTTTCTGTTAATGGAATCAACCGCTCTGCCATCCGCAACCTTATTCGAACCCAAGATGAAAGTTTGATTTGCCTTAAGCGTAAACTCAACTTCCACTTGATTATTTTCATTAATTTTCGGAGCATATTCTTCTGATTTTTTGCCAGATAAAATTTTCCATTTACTAATACTTAATCGCCAAATTATTGTTGCTCTATCTTGTGATACGCTTTTAAAATATAGTTCGTTTTCACTAGAGTTGGAACTTGCGATAAACTTTTTGTCGTTAACCCACAAAGACCATTGTTTTTCACCAAAATACATAATTGAGGACAAGAAAACATATGATTTTACGTTATCTTCGCTATTTTCAATTGATTTAATTTCTTCGGCTTGTTTTTTGGCGTCCTCAGCACTTTGTTTTGTTGCTTCTGCCCCTTCTGGAGTAAAAGCTTGATTGTTTCGCATCGCTTCGATTGCTTTTTCAATGTTGTTGAATTGCTCTTCATCATACATTAATGATTTTAATTTTGATGGAGAGAATATGTCGTCTAAGGCGTCCTTAATTGAGTTGGCGGATATCGGTGTCGTTGAATCAACCTTGTCAATATTTATACTTTTTTGAATTTTATTTCCAGCATCTTGAGATTTTGAATCTTCAAGAAGAAGGGCTTGTGTAATTGATAAAAAAACAATGAATAATATTTTATAACTTCTCATTTTCTTTGTTTTGTTAATTTGAAGGAGATTCATTTTTGCTGGCATTTTCCTTGTAAACAAACCAAGAAAATATCAATCTTCCTTGAATTGCTCCAGATGTTTTTCCGGTACTTATGTCAAAATAATCTTTAATCTCGTAATCTCTGTCCTTATTAAATTCAAATTTTGTAATTATTACATAACCATGAAGAAATTTTGTGAATTCATTAATGAATTGAATAGCTTTGATATCGTTATAAGATTTAAAACTAAGTTCACCAATTGAATATAATATGGAAATGGTTTCATTTTTATAAATCGAAGAGGGAAAATTTTCCGGAACGCTAATTTTAAAAATAGTATTTGTTATGGAGTATTTTTCGCCAAGATTTGCAACCAGTTTGTTAATGTCATCAACTTTTATTCCTTCTAAAGATTTTTTATTTTGACTAATTTTAGACCACATTTCCATATATTTTTTATTTTGCTGGGTCTTTTGTTCGATTTCTTGAGTTTTATTTTTAATGTCAGCGATATCCATAATAATCTTATCATATTGATCTAAAAATGAATTATTGATGTAAATATACATTGCCAATAATACTGAAATTAAGGTAACTAATGTTACAATCGAGATGACGCTGTATTTGATTTGTTTTTTTAATTTATCGATTTTCATTTTTCATTTTCTGTTTTTTTCGATATTATCCTAAATTCTACCGGAAAATCATAATATTTTTGGTTAAAATCAATGTTTCTGGGTAGTTCATTATATTTTATATCATAATCGCTTAAAGATTTTTTCATTTGCACAACAAATCTATCAAACTCGGTAAATAAACTTTCAATGTCACCGCCTTTGTTTAAAAGCTTTCCACTTAAAGTAAGTTGCTTATCAATATTATCGTTTTGGGAATTGCGATAGTCAAAAGATGTTAGGCCATATGAAAAAGAAGTAAATTTGATATTATAATCTCTTGAAAAGCTCATCAATGAATAAGTTTTTATGAAGTCGGACTTTAGAGTGCCGAGACCTTCTTCAACCCTTCCCATATCGCCAATTCTCTCAATATTTACTTCCTTATCGCCTTCTTGAAACGTGCCTTCAAGTGAATTTTTTTTCATTTTTCCGAATAGATTCAATGCTTCAATTTTTTGATCTTGAGCTTTATCAATTTTATCTGAAATTGATTCGTTGGTAATGAAAACAAGAGTGGATACAAATAAAAATGAAAATATAAAAATAAAGTTTAAAACATAAGAAGATTTTAAAATGAAAAATAAATTTTCGGTAGTTTTTATTCTTTGATTTGAAAATTTTAGAATTTTTTTAGATTTAACAAAAATATCATTCATTAATATGTCAAAATAATTATCTTCAATTTTTAGATATTTAATTTTGAGCAAATCGGTGGCGTTTTGAACGGTATAATTAGTGATATTTAGCTCAATATTTTTGGTTCTCATTATTTCTTCCGAAGCTTTTTCCGATAATATATTTATTACTTCAAATTCTTGAATTGATAGGTCTATGTAAAGTCTTTTTAAATATTCAAAGGTGCTATAAATATCTTGTGAATATTTTTCAATAAAATTTGGTTCATCAAAATTATAATTCACCACCCGAGTAAATACAATGCTTGAGTCCGAAAATACAATTTGCCTCGCCCCACCAGTTTTAGTTTGAATTACTAAGCAAAAAATATTGTTTTCTTTTAATTTTAAAACCGATGGAGAGTTGGTTTTTGGATCTAATTTTGTAATTTTTATAAAAAAATTAAAACACTCAACCGGAAGCATATAAATCCCAATTAAACGATTGGGTAATTCGTAAATAAAATTAAGCCAATTTGAAATATTTTCAGATTTTGAAGATGTGATAAAAAGGCAGTCAGTCTTGTTTGTTTCGGTCTTTTTTAAAGAAGTTTTTTTTGATAAATTTGATTTTTTATGATTTTTTAATAAGATATAATTTTTTAATCCCTCTTTGTCTCCATCCGATGCCAAATCTCTTTTGGCGATGCGTTCAAGATCAAATTTACGCATTATTGGATATGTTTTTTTCTTATAAGTTTGATCGATGGTATCAAGCATTATGTAGATCGGATAACCCTTAGCTTTGGCAAAAAAACTTATTAAATTTGGTTTATTTTCATCGGTTAATTTTTCAACAAACTCAGATTCAATGACGTTTCCAGTGTGTTTAGTTAGTATCGTTCCGTTATTTCCAATTAGCACTACAATGGCTTTATTAGACATTTCAAAATAAAGTTAAATTTTAAATTTACATATTGTATATTTTTAAAGTTTAATAAAAAAACATGCAACATTATTTAGTTTTTTATGATAATTGGAATTGGAATTGATTTAATATCAAATAATAGAATTAAAAAAATTATAAAAAAATTCGATCAAAATTTTAAAGAAAAAATTTTTTCAAAAAATGAATTAAATGATTTCGAAAATCGATATAAAAATCAAGAAAAATTAAATCAAAATGCTATTAATTTTTTTGCCAAAAGATTCGCTTCAAAAGAGGCGTTCTCTAAGGCTCTTGGTACTGGAATTGGGCGAGGAATTGATTTTAATGATATTGAAATTTCCAATGATAAATTGGGCAAACCTTTTATTAAAATTTTAAATAATAAAGAAGCGAAAATTAAAGAAATTTTAAATTGCCAAGAATTTAATATTCATTTGACTATTAGCGATGAAAAATCAATATCGGGAGCGGTAGTTATTATCGAAAAAATTTTATAAATTATATTAAATTTTGCAATGAAAAAAACAAATTCTAAGGTAATGGTGATTGGCTCTGGAACTTGGGGCACAGCACTTGCAAATCATTTAGCAATCAATAATTGTGAAGTTTATTTAAACTCAATTGAAAAAGATGTTGTTAATGAAATTAATCAAAAAAATTCTAATTCAAAATATTTTCCAAATTTAAAACTTCATAAAAATATTAATGCGGGAATCGATTTTAAAGATGACGTCGACTTCGTGTTCATCGTTGTTCCAAGCAATGTCGCGCGAAATATTTTTGAAAAAATTTCTATAACTAATTTTAAAAAAACTTGCGGATTTGTGATTTGTTCTAAAGGTTTTGAAGATAAAACTTTAAGTCTTTTGAGTGATTCTTTTGAAAGAATTACTAAGAATAAAAATTATGTTGTTCTGTCGGGTCCAAATTTTGCGGTTGAAGTCGCAAGAGAGGTGCCAAGCGTCACCACGATTGCTTCAAAAAATAAAAAAATTGCTCAAAAAGTTATAAAAATTCTTAACAATAAAAATTTTCAAGCACTTTATTTTAACGATCCGAGAACGGCAGAAATTTGTGGAATTGTCAAAAATATTTTAGCGATAGGCTGTGGAATCATTGATGGTCTTGAGCTCGGAGTTAATACTAAATCGGCACTTTTGGTAAAAGGAATTTCCGAAATTCAAATTTTGTGTAAAAAAATCAAGGCTTCAACTGATGTCGCAAATCCAGCGGGTTTTGGCGATATTTTTTTAACATGTTCATCAACAAAATCTCGTAATAATAGCCTTGGAACCCTTATTGCTCAAGGCAAACAGCCTGATAAAAATACCACTTACGAAGGTGCTAATTCGGCAAAAGTTATCGTTGAATTTGCCAAAAAATATAAATTAAAACTGGATTTATGTGAAGCGATAAGTAAAATTATCGTCGGAAAATATTCAAAAAACGAGATTGAATCTCGCATCGTTAAAGCAATTTTATCTTAAATAAATGTCGCATAATTCTGTTCTTATTATTGATTTTGGAAGTCAAGTTACTCAATTAATTGCACGAAGAATTCGTGAATTTGGAGTATTTTGTGAAGTGAAAAATTTTAATATTTCTTTTGAAGAAATTAAAAAAAATCCACCACAAGCCATTATTTTTTCGGGTGGTCCTTCTTCAGTTTACGAAGAAAATGCCCCAAAAATTTCTCCGCAAATTTTTGACTTAAATATTCCAATTCTCGGAATTTGTTATGGTGAGCAACTTATTTGCGACATGCTTGGTGGTAAGGTTGAGAAGTCTTTTGAACGTGAATTTGGCAAAGCCGAAATTGAAATTATAAAAAAAGATTCAAAATTTTTTAAAAATTTCCAAAATCATCAAGTTTGGATGAGTCACGGCGACCATATTAGCAAGATTCCGCAAGGTTTTGAAGTAATTGCCACAACCCCAAAAGCTCCATTTGCTGGCATCGCCAATGAAGATAAAAAAATTTACGGCGTTCAATTTCATCCCGAAGTTTATCATTCAATTGATGGTGCAAAAATTTTAAAGAATTTTGTTGTAGAAATATCTGGTTGTAAGCCAGATTGGAGCATGAAAAACTTTAAAGATGAGCAAATTATTGAGATTAAAAAAATTGTTGGCGATAAAAAAGTTATTTGCGGATTAAGCGGGGGAGTTGATTCATCGGTGGTTGCAACTTTAATTAATGAGGCAATCGACAAGCAATTAACTTGCATTTTTGTCGATCACGGCTTGTTACGTAAGAATGAGGGCGAGCAAGTTAAAGAAATTTTTACTAAAAATTTTGTCACAAATTTTATTTATTGCGATGCTAAAAAATTATTTTTAGATAAATTAAAAGGCGTTTCTGATCCCGAACAAAAACGTAAAATCATTGGCAAAACTTTCAT
>JBIIBR010000079.1:0-6257 GCA_044239285.1 Rickettsiales bacterium
TAATATTTTTATTAAAAATTACCCCCAAAAAAATTAGAGTAAAAAATTTATCAAGACATCAATCTAGAGTTTGAATTTTTTTAGCTATCGAATTGCTTGATCCAAATTTCTATGAAACTTAATAATTGTAATCTTCGATTTTTTAGTAAGTGAGGGGAGGGGCAAATTTAATCTTAGAATTTTAAAATTAAGGGTGTAAAAAAATTTATTGCGGAAAGATATTTAGGATGAAATTTAGTGGAGGGTTTTTTGCGATGGCGAGATTAAATAATTTAATTAGAGCAAGTTAATCTTGCTCTAATTAAATCGTAAATTATTTTTTAGATTCAGGTTTTTTAGCTTCAGGTTTTTTATCATCAGCTTTAGCTGGAGTTGTTCCGGCTGCTGGAGTTGTTGCAGTTGCAGTTGTGACAACTTTTTCTTCTTCAGATTTACCGCGACCAATGATACTGGCGATTAAAAAATTACCTTTTTTTACAAGAGTAACGCCATTTGGTAATTTTAAATTATCTGCTCTAAATTTGCTTCCAACATGAAGAACACCGACATCGGCTTCAATAAATTGTGGAATTGATTTTTCACCTTCACACAGAACTTCAAGACTTCTTGCAACAATATGAAGAAAGCCACCTTTTTTAAGACCCGGAGATTTATCTTGATTTGAAAAGTTGATTTTTGGTTTAGCACGAATTGGTTTGTTATTTTCGCATAACATAAAATCAATATGAACTGGACGATCAGAAACTGGATCTAAGTCAATTTTGTGAGCAATAACACGAGTTTTTTTGTTGTCAATTTCTAAATCAATCACCGAAGTCAAGGTAACGCCTTTAAAAAATTGCTGTTCAAAATCTCTTGAATTTAAACTAATATTGATATTTTTTTCTTTGGAATAAATTACCGCAGGAATCAAGCCCTGTCTTTTAATTTTTTTTGAAGCAAGACTTCCAACTTGCTCTCTAACTTCTGCTTTCAACACAATCGACATATTTTCTCCAAAATTAACAAAATTTATTTAAAATTATTTAAAAAAAACCTAAAAACTTATAAAAAATTAGCGAGTTAAATCATCGCTAAAGCCTTCTAATTCATATTTCTACTCAAAAGATTTATAAGTAAGATTTTAAAATAAGGAAGGTAATTTTATTTTTTACTAAACAATAAATCAAGCAGATTTTATATGTTTTTCAAGATTTTTCAAAACTTCATCGACATGACCCTTAACTTTAACCGAAGACCATGAATCAATAATGCGACCCATTTTATCAATTAAGAAGGTTGATCTGTCAATTCCAAAATATTTTTTTCCAAACATTGATTTTTCTTTAATCACATCGTAAGACTTACAAACCTCTCCATTCTCATCCGCAAGAAGTGAGACTGCTAATTTATATTTTTCAATAAATTTACAATGACTCGCAACATTATCTTTAGAAACTCCTAAAATAACGGCTTCTAATTTTTCAAATTCAGCATTTTTTTTGCTAAAATCTTGAGCTTCAATTGTGCATCCCGGAGTGTCATCTTTTGGATAAAAATAAAGCACAACATATTTTCCTTTAAGTTCTGAAAGGCTGATTTCAACTCCTTCATCGCTTGTTAGCGAAAATAAAGGTGCCATTTGTCCAATTTCAATTGTCATTTTTCTTAGTTGGTTTGGTTTTTTTCTTTGTTTTTTCAACGATTTCTTCACCAGTTTTAATTTGCGAAATTACATCATTAAATTGCGATTGACTACATAATCCAAGCAAAACAAGATCTCTTGGTTTAATATTTTTCATATTCCAATGTGAACGTGAACGAATAGAATCGATCATGTTGTCTGTGGTTCCAATCAGTTTTTTAATTTGTCCGTTGGTAATTTCTGGATAATATTTTAAAAGATATGAAATGCCGTCTGGTTTATCTTGGCGACGAGCAATTGGCGTGTATTTTGAACGCTTTTCGATAGTTTTAGTTTCGCTCGACGCGGTTTTGTTTAAAATTAAAGATTTTTCTGGATCAGCTTCACATCTTTTAATTTCTTCGTCGGTCAATTGAGTTGATAAAATTGGATTTTGTCCAATAATTCCCGAAGCAACGTCACCATCGGCAATGCCTTGAACTTCTAGTTCGTGGAGACCACAAAAACGAGCGATTTGAGAAAATGTAAGCGAAGTATTTTCAACCAACCAAACAGCGGTTGCTTTGCGCATTAAAGGTAATTCTTGCATGATTTTAAAAAAATTAAAGCTTTAAAATTTATTTGTTCTATTATTTAAAACTTTATTAACTTTAAAAGCAAGTAAACATTATGTTAATTGTTTTATCTCCAGCAAAATCTTTAGATTTTTCCAGTAATTTTAAATGCGCAACCGCGACAAAACCAATATTCCAAAACGAAACCTCACAATTGGTTAGTCATTTAAAAAAACTTACGATCGATAATTTGCAAGAATTGATGTCGATTAGTGAAAAGCTTGGAGAGTTAAATTATCAACGTTTTCATGATTTTCAAAAAAATCCCGAACGTCAAGCGCTTCTTGCTTTTGATGGCGATGTTTATGATGGAATTGATAAAAAAAATTATGATGAAAAAGATTTTAATTTTGCGCAAAAACATTTAGTTATTTTGTCGGGTTTATATGGAATTTTAAGACCGCTCGACTCAATAAAGCCTTATCGTCTTGAGATGGGAACTAATTTTAAAAACTTCAATTTTTTCATCAAAAATTTATATGAATTTTGGAGCGAAAAAATTACTCAAGAAATTAATAAAAATCCCGCCAAAATTATGGTAAATTTAGCTTCACAAGAGTATTTTTCGGCAATAAATTCCAGCCAAATTAATAAAAAAATTATTGAAATTGTTTTTCAAGAAAAGAAAAATGGAATTCTAAAAACGATTGGCATCAATTCAAAGAAAGCGCGTGGCTTGATGACTAATTTTGCGATTAAAAATAAAATTTCCGATCCACTAAATTTACAAGAATTCTGCGAGGAAAATTATCGATTTAATCCAACTATTTCTAGTAATGATAAATGGTTTTTTACCCGATGAAAAATGCACGTAATTATCAATTTAAAAAATTTCTAATTCATCAATTTGATGAAGTTGAAAGCACCAATGATTTGGCGTTTTCTTTAGTAGAAAATAAACAAATTTTTGCCAATCAAATTATTGTAGCCGATAAGCAAAATAAAGGTCGCGGACGACTTAATAGAAATTGGGAATCGCCAAAAGGTAATCTATATTTTTCATTAGTTTTGCAACCCCAAATTGCGGTGGCAAAAATTTCACAAATTTCATTTGTAGCGGTTTGCGCCCTTCAAATAGCGGTTGCAAAAATTTTTAAACAACAAAAAATTGTCGCTGAAATTAAAAATAAATGGCCGAATGATTTATTAATCGAGCAAAAAAAAGTGGCAGGAATTTTACTGGAAAGCAAAATTTCTAACAAAATTTGTGATTTTGTAATCTTGGGAATAGGTGTAAACATTAACTCAAACCCCACTCAAACTCTTTTTCCATCGACTAATATAAAAAATTTCTCATGTGAGATTTCTTCCTCAAAAATGTTGGAAATTTTTTTAGAAGAATTTGAAAATCTTTATGAAAATTGGCTTAATTTTGGCTTTCAAAATATCAGAAATTTATGGCATAAAAACGCTTATAATTTAAATTCTGAAATTAATATAAATCTTTGAGATTCAAGGTTTAAGGGGTTTTTTCAAGAAATTGACGAGGATGGAAATATGGTCATAAAAAATCACAATAATGAAATCAAAAAAATTACTTATGGTGATGTATCTTAAAGAATTTTTCTTTAAAAAATATTTGACTCTTAAGTAAAATTATTGCAATATTGGATAACAAAAAATTTTATTGATTAATCAAATTTCTCTTATGTCTCAACTAGCAAATCAAGTTCAGAAAATTCAAAAAGAATCGCAATTATCGCAAGAGGTTCTCGATATTTTAAACCTTTTAGATAAAATTGAAGATCATACCGCCGAGCTTAGAAAGAAAATAGTTGCAGAGGTTTCAAAAGAGCAAAAAAGCAACATTCATCTTTCTTTAAATAAAATTGACAAAGATTAATTTTTGAATTTTAAAAACACATTTTAAATTTAAAGTTTTGATTAAAACTTTTTAGATTTATCTAAAATTTTACTTAATTTTAAAAAACCCAAAAAGACTAATTCCATAAACTCTTTGATCAAGAATTTCAAAATTCTTTATAAAAAAATCTTCAAATTTTTTAAATTTTTTTGCTTCAAATTCAACAACCATAAGGGTTTGTGGGTTTAGGTATTTTTTTGCTAAAAGATTCTCAACAATTTCTTGATAATTTTCATCGTAAGGCGGATCGAGAAAAATTAAATTAAAATCTTCATTTATAGAATTTAAATTTTTAACATTTTCTGCTAAAATTATAGTTTGATTTTCAACTTTTAAAAGCTCAATATTTTTTCTTAAAATTTCCAAATGCGGATAATTATTTTCTACGAAAAAAACTTTTTTAGCGCCACGAGAAAGTGCTTCTAATCCAACTGCACCGCTTCCGCAACATAAGTCTAAAAAATTACAATCGATTAAAGAAAAATTTAAATCTTTTAAAAATTTTGCTGATTGTAAAATGTTGAAAAAGGCTTCGCGATTTTTGTCGGTGGTGGGACGTAAAGTTTTTAATTTCTCGCAATCTACTAATTTTCTACCACGAAATTTTCCAGAAATTAAACGCATTTTTTATAGAAAACGAGCTTTATCGGCATAATAAACGCCAAGTAATTTGACATTTTTCGAAAAAAATCCT
Organism: Rickettsiales bacterium; assembly: GCA_044239285.1. Lineage (GTDB taxonomy): Bacteria > Pseudomonadota > Alphaproteobacteria > Rickettsiales > UBA1997 > CAILUF01. The sequence continues at coordinate 4,797 of JBIIBR010000079.1, forward strand.
AATTCTTCCAAGCCCAGAGCAACATTTCTTTCCGATGGATGACCTTCGATTGAAATAAAAAATTTTGCCTGTTTTGAAGCGCCACTTGGAATATAACTTTCAAGTTTTACTAAACTTACGCCATTGGTGGCAAAGCCCCCAAGTGCTTTATATAAAGCCCCCGGAATATTACGAATGGTGAATAAAAGTGCGGTAATAATTTTATCTTTTTGCGGATCAACTTCTTGTTGATGCTTAGAAATCACAATAAAAATAGTGACATTATCATTGCCAGAATCTTGCATATTTTCTTTGATAATTTCTAAATTAAATAAATCACTCGCTAATTTTGAGCACAGCGCCCCCTTGCTTTTATCGCCTAGAGTAGCGATTCTCTCTGCCGCTTTCGCAGTGTTAGAAAATTCGGTAATTTTTACACCTAATTTGCGTAAATTTTCTTGCGATTGCATTAAAGCTTGTGGATGTGATAAAACTTCTTTTATATCTTCAAGCTTTGCGCCCCTAAGTCCAACTAGATTGTGAGTAATTGGGAAAAAATGTTCTGCAACAATCGAAACATCGTGTTTTTGTAATAAATCGTGAATTTCAGCAACGCGTCCGGCATAAGAATTCTCTAAGGGAATCATGCCATATTTAGCTTCGTTATTTTCAACCGCCTTGAAGACTTCATAAAAACTATCGAAGGCTTGCGCTTGCATTTTGGGATAAAATTTTAAGCAAGCTAAATTTGAATTGGCACCATTTGCGCCTTGAAAGGCAATGGTTTCAATGTTATTTTCTTTAATAATTTTTGATGAATTCATGTTGCTAAATTTTGATATTTTTACAAAAATATATTAAACTATTTATTTTTGATTTTACAACTAAAAATTAAATTGACAAAGGCAAATAAGCCATTGATAATATTGAACTTACAAAACTAAATAATTGTAAAATGACAAACACTTTAAACGCCAACTCGCAATCAAATTGGCAAACAAATTCATGGCGCAAATTGCCAATAAAGCAACAGCCTCAATATTCTAACGCTGATCATCTTCGCAAAGTTGAAGCTGAACTTGCTAATTTTCCGCCATTAGTTTCGATTGATGAAATTGAAAAATTAAAAAATGAACTTGCTTTAGTTTCGCGTGGAGAAGCCTTCTTGTTGCAGGGCGGAGATTGTGCCGAGAGTTTCGTTGAATTTTCGCATGGTAATTTAAAAAATTATTTTCGCACTATAATGCAAATGACTATAGCTTTGATGTATGGCTTGAAGAAGCCTGTAGTCAAGGTTGGGCGCATTGCTGGTCAATATGCTAAACCACGTTCTCAGGGCGATGAAACCATCGGCGACACTACTTTACCCGCATATCGCGGTGATATTGTTAATGCTATTGAGTTTGAAAATAATGCTCGCCAAGCTAATCCACAACGTTTAATCGATGCCTATTTTTATTCGTCAGCATCGCTTAATTTTCT
>JBIIBR010000080.1:0-6092 GCA_044239285.1 Rickettsiales bacterium
TCTCATTTTTACTATTTTTGATGGCAACATCAAGTAAGTCGCGAAGAATAGAATCAACGTCGCGACCGACATAACCAACTTCGGTAAATTTTGTCGCTTCAACTTTAATAAAAGGAGCGTTTGCCAATTTAGCGAGGCGACGCGCCACTTCGGTTTTACCAACTCCGGTTTGCCCAATCATCAAAATATTTTTTGGCATAATTTCTTCGCGAAGTGGAGAATCAACAAGCTTACGGCGATAACGATTGCGAAGGGCAATTGCCACCGCTTTTTTGGCGTCATTTTGCCCAACAATATAGCGATTTAATTCTTCAACAATTTGTCGTGGCGTTAAATCTTTAGTAATATTTTTATTTTCAATTTTTGCGTTCTTTTTCATTATTAATTTTGGTTTTGTTATTGCCGTTGTAAGTTGAATAATTAAGCATCAACACTATTAAAAAAATTAAAAAACTCGTGATTAAAATTGTTAAAATAATTTTCATAAATTATTTAAAACTTCAACAATTTCATCTTGCAATTCGGTAATTCCATATTTTTTTGAACTACTAGTTTTAACAATTTTTTTACAAAATGATGGATAAACTTCAAGTTTTTTTATAATTTCTTGCATTGATTTGGCTTGATCTTCCAAATTTAATTTATCAATTTTAGTTAAAACAATTTGGAAAAAAATATTATTTTGTGTAAAAATGTCAATGACCTCTAAATCATGATTTTTCAATCCTTTAACCGCATCAATTAATAAAAAAATTCTTTTTAAATTAGAGCGATTCATCAAATAATCAAAACTTACATCTTGCCAATGTTGAATATTTTCTATTTTAGCTTTGGCGAAGCCATATCCTGGCATGTCAACCATTACGAAGCCATCGCGAAAACCAGAAATTTTAAAAAAATTTAATTGTCGAGTTCTTCCCGGAGTTGAAGAAACGATGGCGATTTTTTTGGCAAAAACGGCGTTTATTAAACTTGATTTTCCAACATTTGAAGCGCCGATGAAAGCGATTTCGGGATAATGGTGCGTTGGGATTTGAGAGAAACTGTGAGCGCCCAATAAAAATTCAATGTCGCTGTGAAATATTTTTTTTGCTTCAACTTTTTTCATTATTTTTAAATTTGTTTTCCATAAATTCTATCATTTTATCGGCGATATTAATTCCGCTAGCGCTTTCAATTCCTTCAAGCCCCGGAGACGAATTTACTTCAAGAATTTTTGCCCCCGAATTGGAGCGAACCATATCAACTCCAGCAACTTCCAAGCCAATAATTTTGGCGGCACGAATGGCTAAATCACGTTCTTCATTGCTAATTTCGATTGAACGGGCAGTTGCTCCGAGATGAATATTAGCACGAAATTCGCCTTCTTGAGCGGTGCGTTCCATCGATGCCACGACCTTATCGCCAATTACAAAACAACGAATATCTTGTCCCTTTGATTCTTTAATATATTGCTGAACTAAAACATCGGCTTTGAGGCTTCGAAAGGCGTTAATAACGCTTTCGGCGGCTTTGGTGGTATCGGCTAAAACTACGCCAACGCCCTTAGTTCCTTCGAGCAGTTTAACCACCAAGGGTGCACCACCAACGATTTTGATTAAATCCTTGGTATCATAAGATGAATTCGCAAAAGAAGTGATGGGCAAGCCAAGTTTATGTTGAGCTAAAATTTGTAAAGTGTGCAATTTATCGCGTGATTTGGTGATGGCATAATAATTATTTAAACAGCGAATATTCATCACTTCAAATTGGCGCACAATCGCCGTTCCGTAGAATGTCATCGCAGGTTTAATGCGCGGAACTACATAATCAACTTTAGTTAATTTTTTGCCTTCTTGATGATAAACTTCGCAATTATGCGAAGAGATTTTTATATAACATCCGCCCACATTTACGAATTCAATATCATGACCGCGAGATTTCGCCGACTCAAGAATACGTTGATTCGAATATAGATTCGGATTTGAAGCTAATAATATTATTTTCATAAATTAAATTTCTAATGAATTGGGTTTTATTTCGCGATAAAGTTTTAGAACTTTACTTTTTTTTAACTTACCTTGCACAAAAGATTTTGAAATATCAACAATCATTTTTGCTTGCATAATCGCTTCACGCCCTAAAAGCATGCGAAATGACATGTTATCCCGATTTGTGAGAGTAAGTTCGACACGAATTTTTTTATCACCAATTTTTAGATCAGATTTAATTACAATTCTTTTTTCTTTTTTGCCACTTGAGTCGGAAACCATGCGACGATCAATTACCCGTGAAATACAACTGCGAACCAAGCGTTTATTTTTTTGCAAAGGATGGATGTCGAAGCGGACATATTCAACATCTTCAATGTAAAAAGTTTCAATATTAAAAGCGTGAAGTGCTGAAGTTTTTGCCCCCGTATCGATTTTGCCTTTAATGGCGGGCAGGGCAATGCAATCAAGGCTAAACCATTCTTTCCATCCAATAATTTTTTTGGTTTTTTTGACGGTTTTCATCGTGATTTAATGAGATTAATAACTTTATCTAAATCTTCTTGCGTATCAACTGAAAGCGGGTGAGCATTAACAATTTTTACGGCAATTTTCATGCCATTTTCAAGGGCACGAAGTTGTTCGAGGCTTTCACGTTTTTCTAGAGGTGACGGCGTTAAATTAATAAATTTTTCCAAGGCATTTTTTTTGTAAGCATAAATGCCGATGTGATGGAAATAATCATCATTAATATTTTTAGAAAAAGGAATTGCAGACCTTGAAAAATAAAGCGCTAAACCATTTTGAGCTAAAGCAATTTTTACTACATTTGGGTTGTTAATTTCAGAAATATCACTGATTTTTGAAGCAACGGTGGCGATGTCGCAATCATTTTCTAGAGCTAAATTTACGCATTCACTAATAACGTTGGGATCAATGTTTGGTAGATCTCCTTGGACATTTACAATAATATCAAAATCTTCTTTTAATAATTTGTAAGCCGAATAAATGCGATCGGTACCCGATTGTAAATCGGGGTTGGTTAAAATAAATTTGCCCCCAAATTTTTTTATTTCATTGGCAATTTTTTCACCATCGGTGGCAATAATAACTTCACCTAAATTGGCTTTTAAAGCTTGTTCATAAACTCTTTGGATCATGGTTTTGCCTTCAATCATTGCCAAAGGTTTGTTGGGCAATCTGGTTGAAGCGAGCCTCGCTGGAATTATAATTATAACTTTTTTTTTCATTAATTAAAATTTGTTTTTTAAGTGAATTTAAAGATATTAAGAAAATTTTTATAAAAGTGATTGCAATTTAAGTTTGGATTTTTAAAAATATCACCCTTGTTTAAAAAACAAAAACAAAATTTAAATTTCTTTTCTCGATTTTATTTTTTAAAATTTAACTTGGAATTGATTTTATTTAAGTTTTTAATATTAATTCGTTTTTTAATTTTTCTTCACTTTGAAGAGCACGTAGCTCAGTCGGTAGAGCACCTCACTTTTAATGAGGTTGTCGTTGGTTCGATTCCAACCGTGCTCACCATCATTTTATAAAAACCAGCTCAAACCCATCTTCGTTTTTATTTTATTTATAAATGTTGAACAAAATATAGTCGAGATGAGATATTTATAAAAAAAATATTTTTTTATAAATAATTTGATTGATTTTTTTTCTAAAAACAAAAAACTTAGTGCATAAACAAATAAAATTTTTGTAATGGAAAAAAAAATTATAAACTTACATTTAATTTCTGACTCGACGGGAGAGACTCTTAGCTCTGTTGCTAGGGCTGTTTTATCACAGTTTGAAAAAGTTGAATCAAATGATTTTATTTGGTCATTGATTCGAACCAAGCCACAACTAGATAGGGTTCTTGAGGCTATTGAAAAAAAACCAGGAATAGTTCTTTATACCATAATGCATGATGATTTAGTAGAAGATTTACGTAAAGAGTGCTACAAACTTCAATTGCCATGCATTCCCGTTTTATCTCACATAATCGCTGAATTTTCAAATTATTTAAAAGAAAATATTAGCCACGCCGTTGGCAGACAACATTTGATTGATAATGAATATTTTTCACGAGTCGATGCGATAAGCTATACAATTACTCACGATGATGGTCAATCGAGTTGGGATTTATATGAAGCCGATATCGTGATTGTTGGGGTTTCGCGCACTTCAAAATCTCCAACTTCGGTTTATTTATCATGTCGTGGATATAAAGTTGCGAATATTCCATTTGTTTCGATTGAAACTATTCCGAGCTCGCTTTTTGAAATTAAAAAACCTTTAATTGTTGGATTGATAATCAATCCAGAAAAATTGGCTCAAATTCGTCAATCAAGATTAACTTCCATTGGTCAGGAAGCTTCGAGTAATTATGGCGAAATTGAGTTAATAAAGGAAGAAATTGCGGAATCCCGCAAACTTTTTAATCGACTAAATTGCCCTGTAATTGATGTTACTAAAAGGTCGGTTGAAGAAACTTCTGCAAAAATTATTCAACTTTTACAAGAAAAGAAGTTGAAAGAAAAATCGTTTAATTGAAAATACAAAAATTAATTTTTATAAAAGTTTTATGGTTAAAAGAACTATTTTGATTGTTGATGATGAGCCTACGCAACGTAAAGTAATTAGCCATTTTATCGAAAATCTTGGTCATAATTATTTAGTGATGTCGAGCGGTATGGAAGTCGTTGATTTTTTCATGAATCGCAAGGTTTTGAAAGGTGTGTCATGTCATGATGTTGACGTTATGTTACTTGATTTATCAATGCCCGATCTTGATGGATTAACGGTTTTAAAGCAAATAAATTCAATAAAAGGCGATTTACAAGTTATAGTTTTAACGGCTAATCAAGATGTTAATTTGGCGATCACTGCCATTAATTACGGAGCAATTGACTACATAGTCAAGGGTGAAAACGATATTTTCGCTCGCGTTACCGCTTCAATTAATAATGCCATCGAAAAGAAAAATTTAAAATATCAAGTTTCGCACTTGGCACGAAAAGGCAAAGATCAAGTTGCCTTTTCAGATATTATTGGACAAAGTGAACCAATTTTAAGCGCGATTCGCTTAGCCAAAAAAGTTGTAAATTCCAATGTTTCGATTTTAATCGAGGGTCCGCGAGGTTCGGGTAAGGAGTTACTTGCGCGCGCTATTCATGGCTCGAGTCAAAGTTCGGGAAAGCCATTTATTGTGGTCGATTGTGATTTATTAAAAATAGCTAATGGCGAAGAAGAATTATTTGGTTCAGAAAAATATGTCTCCGACGGCATGTATAAAAATATTGGCAAAATTCGCGAAGCAAATAATGGCACAATTTATTTTGAAAAAATTGAAACTTTACGGACTGATCTCCAAGTAAAATTATTAAGATTCATGCAAGAAGGTGAGTTCGTGCCGGTTCTTGGTAAATATCCGGTTAAGGCAAATGTGAGAATAATTGCTTCAACCACGCGTGATTTGCAAAAACTTGTTCAAGCTAAAAAATTTCGTGAAGATTTATATTATCGAATTGCCGCTTTTTCAATCAAAATGCCTGATTTAAAAGAGCGTGGAGAAGATGATATAGCTTTGCTCGCTGAAAATTTTTGTCGTGATTTTGCGATTAATGAAAATAAAAAAATTAAAACCATTACTTTGGACGCAATTTATTTGCTTCATAATTACGAATGGGAAGATAATGTTCGCCAATTAAAAAATTCTATTTTCCGTGCCGTAGTGCTTTGCGATGGCGATATTCTTAAGCCCGAACATTTTCCACATTTACTTCATAAAGAAAGTAGCAGTTTAACCAAAGCCAAAGCGATTATTAAAAAAAGCTCTGATATAAACAGTGAACTCGTCGATATTTTTGACGATGAAGGTAAATGTAAAACTCTTGAATCGATCGAAGAAGAAATTATTCGTCGCCTTGTTAACATTTACAACGGCAATCTTTCGGAAGTTGCTAAACAACTTGAAATCGGACGTTCAACTATTTATCGCAAATTAAAAATTGTAGGTGAGTAATGAAAAAAGTAAAAACCGCTATATTTCCCGTTGGTGGTCTCGGCACCAGATTTTTACCCGCCACCAAATCTTTGCCCAAAGAAATGTTGCCCATG
>JBIIBR010000203.1:0-2592 GCA_044239285.1 Rickettsiales bacterium
TTTTAAATGATTTTTTGCCAAATGAATCAAATCTAAAATCGGACATAGAAAATTGTCTTAAAAATTTTCCCAAAAGCGACCGCACAATTAAGCAACAAGAAATTGCAAGCCGGTTATCCGAGATTTCAAAAGTTGCGGTTCTCGCTGGTCCAGCTGGATGTGGTAAAACAAAAATTGCCCTTGAGTGGGCAAAGTTAAAAAATACTCAACAATTAATTTGGATTTGTCCAAGAGTTCAAATTTGTCAAGGCTTGTTTGAAGAATTAACTGAAAATTATTTGCCAAATACCCAAATTGAAATTTATACGGGAGAATTTAAATTTACTAATAAGTGGAACAATTTAACTAGTGAAAAAAATTATTTTAGCGGAGATATTGTTGTTACTACAATAGACCAAATTTTTAATACCATAATTTCGCATAAAAAAGCTGATACTTTAATTGACTATTTGAGTGTTCATGTTGTGTTCGATGAATTTCATGAATATATTAATATGCCGGCTTTCAATCTCCTTTTTGCCGAACTTATTTATGCAAAACAACAACAAAATTCATTGGCAAATTGCCTTCTTGTTTCAGCGACACCACATTATTTTTATCTCAAAGAAATTCTAAAAATTGGAGAGGATAAAATAGTAGAAATGCCATCATTTAATCAAACTCAATATAAAAATGAATTTAAAACTTTTGATGAAACCAAGCTTGACCAAACCAATCCACTCTATCAAAAACAAGGTTCTAACACTTTTGTTATAAGCAATACAGCACTAACTGCACAAAAAAGTTTTATTTTCAATCAGCATCAAGAAGAATCGATTCTTCTTCATTCAAAATTTAAAAAAAACGATAAAGCAAAACTTTTTAGCGAGGTATTAGAATCATTTCGCAAAGATGGCACTCAACAATTTAATGTTTTGCGAAGTGGACCAATTGTTCAAGCTTCGCTTAATATAAGTTGCGATTATATGATTAGTGAAATGGATATAGCAGAAAATATCTTACAAAGACTGGGAAGACTTGATCGTTTCGGCAAAAATCATGATAAAATAAATGTTCTCACAATTGCGATTTCGCAAGATGCTTCGAATGGGAAATGCATTGGAAATAGTGCAAGATTTCTAAGCTCAATGAATTCTTGGCAATCAACAAAAGCATGGTATAATTTTTTAAATTCTTCTCTGGGTGAAACGCCAACAACCCTTCCAAAGATTTACGAGCTTTATAAGAAATTTTATGAATTTGATGATGCAAAAAAATTAATCGGCTCTGATTTATTAAAATCACTACAAGAAAGCGTTCAATTAATTAACAAAAAGGTTATGGATCCAATCAAAATAATTTCTGATAAAAAAGAAGGGCGCGCCAAAATCAGAAAAAATTCATTAAGAGGTGATAATTATTTTGTGCAAATGTCGGTTTGCGATTTAACCGATTTTAAAAATCCAAAATTTATCGATCGTTACGCATATGAAATGCCAAATAATGATAGAGTTGAGATTGATAATTTGACTGCATCAAGAGATGAAATTGAAGGTTATGGAAATAGTAACAAAAATCTACTTTCTCATATGATGAAAAAACATCACAATATCAAAGAAAAAAACAAGGTTTATAAAGATTTTATCTTGCTTAATGAAGCAAGAGATCCAGAATCTCCAATATACTTAAGTTATATACCAAACGATTTAGCGCAGGTAAGTGGCGAAAGTGCTCGACATGAATATGCGATTTATTATGCCGTTTGTGACAAACAGCCTATTGGCGCAATTTCTATTAAACAATTAATTTCAAACGAGGAATAATTATGCAAAAAATAACAGGCATTAAAAGTGTAGATTTTAAAGTAACCGCCAAAGGTTATGGAGTAGTTAATTGGAATGGTCCAACTACTTTACAAAGTGATGGCAAAATAATCGATAATCACTCAATGCCAAAACTTCGTGGCTACTCAAATTTAACTGGTAAAGAAAGTGAAAAAGGTTACAAACTTAAAAAAGATCCATCCGAAATAAACTTCAAAGAAACCCCTCTTTACATAAGTCAAAATTGTATTCGTCATCATTTATTCAGAGAGCAAAATTTTGATTTACACTACGCAAAAGATAAGAATTTACTAAATGTTTTAACTTCCATAACAGGCTTGATAAGGGGTTATGTAGTGCCTTCAAGCCAATGCAAACGCACCAGTCCTTTGTTATTAGAAGATTTTGTTGATCAACTTGGAAATGGAAATTTTGAACAATTGGGAAAATCTGGATCAAAAGAAAAAGACAAAGATGAGAAAGGTAAAGATGTTGCTAGTAACTCATTCTTTTCAAAAACTACTTTTGGAGAAACCGAGTATTTAGCTTATGGTTCAATCAGCATTGAACAACTTCAATTTATTTCACTTGATAAAAAATTTGATCGCGCATCGATGGTGATTAAAGATAATGAGGGAGAAAAGGTTGCCGCTGAAATTGAGAAATTCATCAAAAGCCTAGACTCATCACGCAATCCAAAGGCAATTTTCCATCAAAATTATGTAAGAAGTGGAACAATTTTTGAAGAAGGTGAAGTTGGTATTTTGTTAGATAATGAGGCTATCGATAT
>JBIIBR010000081.1:0-6000 GCA_044239285.1 Rickettsiales bacterium
AAATTATTCCATTTGAAGTGAAATATAGATCTCAACATACAGCTCTTTCTGATTGCAAGGGATTGTTAGAATTTTGCTCTAAACGTGATATAAAAAGAGGTTATATAATCACTAAATCCACCGATGATTTTGGCGTAATTGATCAAAATAATTCCAACATTCCTGCGATTTTAAAAATCCCAGCAACTCTGTTGTGTTATTTCATGGGAGAAATGGAGATTAATCAAAAATATATTTAAAGCGATTAAAAAAACTCTTTTTCAAATTTTTTGCAATCAATCGCCTCAATATTTTCCTTAACATCATGAACTCTTAAATAATCAACATTTTTTTGTGCCAAATATTGCGATATAATCAATGTTTTAGCGGTGCGGTCAAGGTTTGGTTGCGATGGAATATTAATTGCATCTAAAAAACTTTTTTTAGAATGTCCGACATAAATTGGTAAATTTAAAACCCGCAAAGCATTAATATTTTTTAAAATGCGAATCGATTGCGTTGAGTTTTTAGCAAAACCAATTCCGGGATCAAAAATTAATTGCGATTTTTGAATTTTTTTGCTGGTTAAATATGCAATTTTTTGTTGCCCCCAATTAATTATTTCATCAACAACATTTAAATCACGATTGACGATAAGATCGTGATTGGAGTGGATCGCGAGGTTATGCATTAAAATCGCCGTTAAATTATTTTGCGCAATATAATCGATAATTTTTTCGTCAATTAAGCCACTCACATCATTAATAATTTCAACGCCAATTTTATGGGCAAAAATAATGGTTTCGAGGTGATAAGAATCAATGCTAGTTTGAATATTTTTGTGATGAATTTTATTAAAGTTTTTGACCGCCGAAATTAATTTTGGCAAAATATTTTCAAGTCTCGAAATTTCTTCTTGAGCTTGAAGAATTTGAGCATTTGGCCGCGTCGATTCAGCTCCAATATCAACAATATCAACGCCTGACAGCATCATTTCTGTTAAATGAAAAAGAGCTGTTTCTTCATTAAAATATTTTCCGCCATCAGAAAATGAATCGGGGGTAAGATTTAAAATGCCAACGATTTTGGGTTTAAATTTTACCATTTTCTTTCAAATTTTTTGCGTAAAATTATGGCGCCGAGATTTAATAAAATTAAAAATGTTAACAATACTAAAATCGCTCCCGAAGTTTTTTCGACGAAGCCGGCTTCGGGCAAATCCGACCATAAATATATTTGTACCGCTAATGCCGAAGACGGATCTGAAAAGCTTTGCGGGGTGTCGGCGATAAAGGCGACCATGCCAATCATCAAGAGAGGAGCGGTTTCGCCTAATGCTCGCGATACTGCCAAAATCGTTCCCGTCATTATTCCGGGGATTGAAAGTGGTAATAAATGATGCCAAATTACTTGCATTTTTGAAGCGCCGATGGCGAGGGCGCCGTCGCGAATTTGGCTGGGAATCGAGCGAATGGTGTTGCGAGTGGCGATAATTATCACCGGCAAAACCAACATGAATAAAGTCATGCCACCAACTAAACTTGACGAACGCGGAAAATGCATAAATTGAAGGTAAACCGTTAAGCCGAGCAAGCCGTAAATGATTGAGGGAATTGCCGCCAGATTGTTAATGCTGATTTCAATAATGTCGGTGAGGCGATTTTTTGGTGCAAATTCTTCGAGGTAAAAAGCGCACATTATGGCGATTGGAAAAGCGAAAATTAAGAAAATAATCATGATCATCAAAGAGCCGACGAAGCTAGATAAAATGCCAGCAATTTCGGGTTCACGCGAATCACCAAATTGAAAAAATTCCCAATTAAAAAAAGTTTCTATTTTATTTTGTTCTTGTAATTTTTTAATCCACAAAATTTGATTTTCTTTTAAGCCCGAAGCGTCATTATGTTTAATAAACATATCAACTTTTGAACTGGCTTTAACCCAATAAATATGCGGTTTCTCAAGATTTTTATTTTTTTCAATTGAGTTTTTTAAATCAATATTACTAGCTTTACTTACGAGTTGATAAAGTAAATTTAATTCCGCGATTGAGTTGATTTTTGGATCAATTTTTTTCAAATTTTCCTTGATAATTTGACGATGATCGAGAGTTGAAATATCGGTTTCTTGATTTAAATCAAATTCAATGCCAATCTTAGTGCTAGTAAAGACGCCGTTGCTTTTGTAAATAATCATCGCAAAAAGAGCCACTAAAAAAAACAACGAAAATCCGATCGAAATTCTACCCAGAAAAATAAATCTTTTTTCGCTTCTTTTGCGTTTATTAATGTTGTTAATTTTTGATTCAATCATTGCAAAATTTTTTTATAGAATTTTAAATTTTCTTTTTAAATTAAATAGTATTTATTTATGAAATTTATTGCAAATTTTTAGTAAGCATCGCCTTGATAAATCCTTCAATTTCGCCGTCCAAAACCGCTTGAATATTGCCAGTTTCGAAATCGGTTCGCAAATCTTTAACCAATTGATATGGATGCAAAACATAAGAACGAATTTGATGTCCAAAACTATTGTCGCTTTTCGAATTTTCTTTAACATCCAAAGCTTCTTTTTTCTTATTTAACTCAAGCTCGTAGAGCCTTGACTTAAGCATTTTCAAGGCTTCCGCCCGATTACGAATTTGCGAACGATCGCTTTGACATTGCACCGCAATACTGGTCGGCAAATGAGTAATGCGAACGGCGGAATCAGTTTTATTGACATGCTGTCCGCCCGCGCCCGAAGCGCGAAAAGTGTCAATTCGCAAATCCTTTTCTTGAATTTCGATATTAATTTCATCGTCAATTTCTGGATAAGCCCAAACCGAGGCGAAACTTGTTTGCCTTTTGCCGTTGGAATTAAAGGGCGAAATACGAACTAAGCGATGAATGCCAATTTCATTTTTAAGCCAACCGAAAGCGTAACGACCAGAAATTTTTAAAATTGCCGAGCGAATTCCGGCTTCTTCGCCGTCTAAAATATCGATTATTTCGCATTTAAAACCACGAATATTGGCAAATCTTTCATACATCCGTAAAAGCATTAAAGCAAAATCACAAGAATCGGTTCCGCCCGCTCCAGCATTGATGTCAACGAAGCAATTATTAATATCATTTTCGGCACTAAAAAGACATTCGATCTCAAAATTATCACTAAGTTTTTTGAGTAAATTTAAGTTATTTTCAACATCATTTAGCAATTGTGAATCATTCTCAATTTCTGCTAACTCCAAATAACTTAAGTTGTCACTTAATAAATTTTTTAAATTATTAAATTTATTAAGTTTTTCTTCAATTAATGATTTTTCTTTAAGAATTTTTTGGGCTTTTTCTTTATTGTCCCACAAGGTTGGATCTTCGGCGATTTTATTTAATTCATCAAGTTGCGACTGCAATTTTCTAGGGTCAAAGGCACCTCTCAACGAGGTTTAATGATTCACTAATTTGTTTAATTAGATCGTTAATTTCGATTTTCATTTTAAATTTTTATAAATAAATTTCGGAAATTGTTTGCGTTACTTTTTTGGCGGCGGAATCGAGCAATAAGGAATTTACGTAAATTTTATTGGCATCTTTGCATTTTTTAACACCTTTTAGCATATAGCCGTCAGTAACTCCGGCACAAGCGAATATAACTTCACCGCGCGCCATTTCTTCGGCACTATATTTTTTATTTAAATCTTTAATGCCCATTTTTTTAGCACGTTCAATTTGTTTTTTATTATCGTGAAAAACTAAGCGCCCCATCATTTGTCCGCCGATAACTCTAAGAGCCGCCGCCGCCAAAACGCCTTCGGGAGCGCCACCCGTTCCCATATAAGCATCGATTTTAGTGTGTCCCGAGGTGCAAGCGATAACGCCCGCCACATCGCCATCGCCAATTAAGCGAACTCGAGCGCCAGCTTCGCGGACTTTGGCGATAAGTTCTTTGTGACGTGGACGCTCGAGAATCATCACCGTTAATTCATCAATTGCCACTTTTTTGGCTTTGGCAATATTTTGTAAATTTTTCTTGGCACTATTATCGAGATCGATTATACCTTTCGGTAATCCCGCACCGACCGCAATTTTTTCCATGTAAACATCTGGCGCGTGTAAAAATCCGCCTTCATTGGCAAAAGCAATCACCGCCAGCGAAGACTCGCCAGCATTAGCGCAAATTGTAGTTCCTTCGAGTGGATCTAAAGCGATATCAACCTTATCTCCGCCTTTGCCAACTTTTTCGCCAATGTAAAGCATTGGTGCCTCGTCTCTTTCGCCTTCGCCGATAACGATTTTGCCAGCTATATTCATTTGGTTTAATGTGTGACGCATTGAAACTACGGCAGCTTGATCAGCGGAAACATTGTCGCCCTTGCCAATCCAGTCATAACAAGCGATGGCAGCTTTTTCAACAACATTAATTATTTGCGAAGATAGTGAGGTAAGCATTTTTTTAAATTTAATTTGGAGAATTTGGGAATAAAAAAAAGGTGGACATTTGTCCACCTAAAATTTAACTAGAGAGCTTTTGCTCTTTGAATTCAACATGTTTACGAACCACAGGATCGTATTTGCTAAAAATCATTTTTTCGGTTTTTTGCTTAGGATTTCTTCTGGCTAAATAATAGAAACCAGTCCCAGCAGAACTTACCATTTTAAACAAAATCGAATTTCTTTTTGATTTTGAAGCTTTAGGTTTGCCAGCCATATTTGACCTCGATAATTATAATTTATTTGATGTTTTGCATTATCATTTTTGAGTTTGATAATTAGCAAAACTTTAATCTTAAAAAATCATTGTGATTTAAATAAAGTCTCAAGTCAAGGCGTTTTTTAAAATCCAAATTTTGTTTGTTAAAAAAAGTGTTTCAAAAAAAATTTTAAGAATTGAATTTTAATTAAATTGATTGTTTTTTATAAATTTTAGAATTGAATAATTTTAATAAAAATATAGCAAATACAAAAAAATTAAAAATGAAAAATAAAAATTCTAGAAAAGCCTTTTCCTTGGTTGAAATTTCAATCGTAATTTTGATTATCGGGTTGTTGATAGCTGGAATTTCAAAGGCTGGTGATATGATATTTGATGTTGGTTTAAAATCAGCAAGTTCGGCAACGAAAGGAGCGAAAGTTGGTCGCATGGCAGGTTTGGCTTTGTGGTTAGAAACTACTACCAATGAATCAATTCTTGAAAAAGAAAGATATGAAGGAACCACGGTTTCAGTTTGGCGCGATATTAATCCGCAATCTTCTTCAAAATTTATTTTTATAAATTCCTCAGCGGCAAAATATGCAGAGAAGGGACATAATAATTTACCTGCTATTAGAGCTTTAGATTCAGCTAATTTTTTTACAGTCAATACCAGTGAAACGAGTGGAACTGTTGCTAGTTTTTCCTCTAATCAAATTTTTTCATCCGGCGCCTTCGCAACTATTTTCGTAGTTTTGAAGCCAAAAGCTATTACGGGAGTTACAACCAATTTAATTAGTTTTTGTCCAAGTGCTGGATGTGCTGGAGGTAATGAAATTAGCGTTAGCCTTAATGCCACCGGCAATGTGCTGTTTACTGCTATGAGTGGAGCTGCGGCGAGCGTTAGTGTTGCTTCCACAAGTGCGTACACTGCTAAAAGTTTAATTATAGTGTCCGCCCTAAAAGATACGGTAAATCAAAAAATATTTGTAAATGGAACCGATCTTGCTTCAGCTAGCCCTACCAATACTTTCGCATCAACAAATTCTTTTAGTGGAACTTTTAAAGTTGGTGGCGCATCAGCTAACGATGCTAACAGCAGAGGTGGAATCGAAATTTACGAAGTTATTGTATTTTCATCGCCATTAAACTCCACAGATAGACAAACTGTCGAGACTTATCTTGGAAAAAAATACAGTGTTCCAATGATTAAGACATCAAATCCAACTTAATAACAAAGTAAAGTTTTAAAATATTTTTAGTCAAACTTGTTAATTGAGTTTGACTAAAAATAATATGTAAATCTAAACAAAAATAATTATTTCTCAGCAAGTAATTTTTTCGAAGCAG
>JBIIBR010000082.1:0-5936 GCA_044239285.1 Rickettsiales bacterium
TTGCCTTGGTGTCTTTGTGGCTTTTTTTTCGATTTTATCCGTAGAAAGTCCATTCTCTATTATAGTCATTCTCATGTCACTTGGAATATAAGGTGGCTTTGAAATTTGAGAAGATTGCGTTGATGATTGAGTTGAAGAAGTTTTAAGATTATTATGTGAATTGGATTTGTTTTTAATTATAAAAAAATTTTTTAGTTTCGTAAGATCATTCCTATTTTTGAGAATTTTATAATTTTTTACTCAGATTTCAATAGTCAATTTATTAAAAAAATAATTCAATTCCCAATTTTCTAATTGCGATCAAGTTCCTTCGACATTGAATTTAAAAGCATCAATGAAAAATTGCCTGCACGTTCTTGGAAATGGTTGATTTTGGCGGTGAAAATGTTGTAAAAAAATACGGCGGGAATGGCGGCGAATAGTCCAATTGCGGTGGCGAGCAAACTTTCGGCGATACCGGGAGCAACAACTGCGAGGCTGGTATTTTTACTCACCGCGATACTTTGAAATGAGTTCATAATACCCCAAACCGTTCCAAATAGCCCAACGAAAGGTGCCGACGAACCAATTATCGCCAAGAAATTTAATCCGCCTTCTAATTTTTGCATCGAACGGTTTGAAGCAATTTGCATTGAGTTAGTCAAGCGCTCTTTGAGCGACTCTTTTTTGTCGGGACCTTGAGAAATTATTAGCTTAATATTATTCGATTTCCATTCGCGCAAGCACGCCAGAAAAATTCGGGAAAGCGGATGGTTATCGTTATTTTTGGCTTGAGTAAAAATTTCTTCGAGCGGAACATTGCTTTCGAACGAATCTTCGAAGCGATCACTACGATATTTAAGAATTTTAAATTTAATAAATTTATCAAAAATTATCGCCCATGAAACAAAAGAAGCGGTGACCATTAATAAGATAACGAATTGCACCACGAAATCGGCTTGGACAATTAAATTTATCAATGAAACTGAGGATTTTTCCATAATTTTGAATTTTTGTTTTAATTAATATTCTATAAAAATTTATTCTTCAATGATTTCTCTTTTACCTGAAATATTTGGAGCAGAAACGATGCCATTTTCTTCCATTTTTTCAATTAAAGTTGCTGCTCGATTATAGCCAATGCGCAGTTGCCTTTGCACATAACTTATCGAAGCTTTTTTATCACGACGCACAATCATCACCGCTTTATTATATAAATTATTATCGTCGCTATCATCGCCACCTTCATAACCGCCAGCTTCTGCGCCAGAGGCATTTGGAATCGGCACTTCAAAAGAAATTTGTTCGCTTTCATCAAATTCCGAAACATCTTGGCTCTTAATATAATTTACAATATTTTCGATTTCGGTATCGGAACAAAATGGACCGTGAACGCGAACCATTTTACTGCCACCCGACATAAAAATCATATCACCCTGCCCCAAAAGTTGTTCTGCCCCTTGCGTTCCAAGAATTGTGCGCGAATCAATTCGCGAAGTAACTTGGAACGAAATTCGCGTTGGAAAATTGGCTTTAATCACGCCCGTAATGACGTCGACCGATGGACGTTGCGTCGCCATAATTAAGTGAATTCCCGCCGCGCGAGCCATTTGCGCAAGCCTCTGCACCGAATTTTCAATTTCCTTACCCGCCACCAACATTAAATCCGCCATTTCGTCGACAATCACCACAATGAAAGGCAATTTTTTTGGCTCAAATTCAATTTCCTCGATGATGGGCTTGCCCGTTGTCGGATCATATCCGGTTTGCACTTTGCGCATTAATTTTTCGCCGTCGAGCATGGCTTTTTCGGCTTTTTCATTATAACCAGCAATATTTCTCACGGCAAAACTCGACATTAAGCGATAACGCTCTTCCATTTCGGCGACCACCCATTTTAAAGCGATAACAGCTTTGCCCGGTTCGGTAACTACAGGCGAGAGTAAGTGCGGAATACCATCATAAATTGATAATTCTAACATTTTTGGATCGATCATAATGAATTTACATTCATCGGGACGCAGTTTAAAAAGTAAAGATAAAATCATAACGTTCAAGCCGACTGACTTTCCCGAGCCAGTCGTTCCAGCGATCAATAAATGTGGCATTTTTGCCAAATCGGCAATCATAATTTCGCCACCAATATCTTTTCCCAAAATCATCGGCAAGAAAAATTGCGAGAATTTGTAATCTTTTGATTCAAGAATCTCGCGTAAAAAAATCATTTCACGTTTTGGATTTGGCAGTTCAATCCCAATCGAAGTTTTGCCGGCGACAACCGCAATTCGTGCCGAAACCGCACTCATCGAACGCGCAATATCATCGGATAAAGAAATAACTCGCGAGGCTTTGGTGCCAGCTTCGGGTTCAAATTCGTGAAGAGTGATAACTGGACCAACTTTAGTGCCGACATTGGCACCGCGAACGCCAAAATCATCCAAAACTTTTAGCAACATTTTCGATTGACTTTCAACCAATTCTTTCGGCACTTTTTTATCTTTATTCTCGGCGGAACGATCAGTTAAAAGCTCGCAAGTCGGCAAAACATAAGAGCTTTTGCGCTGCTTAGGTTTTTTAATTTTAGTCGATTTAAGTTGTTTTTTTAAATCTTCGTTACTTGCTTTCGGAGCTTGTTTTTCAACGATTTCAAAATTATCTTCTTCAAATTCTTGCTCTTCTTCAACAATTTTGTTTTCGATAGTTTTTGGCGAGATTTTTTCTGATTTTTTACTTAAAAAATTATTTAAAGAAAGTTTTAAATCTTTTGGTAATAAATATTTTTCAAAAATATAGCGAAGCCAAACAAAAATAAATCTGAAAAAATAAATCCAATCTTTGAGCGAAACTTCAACGATGATTGAGAACAGGATTAGCGACATCGGAAAGCTGACTAAAAAAATCGCATAATGCGGAAATTTTTGTAATTTTAATAATAAAAATGAACCATTTACACCGCCAAGTGAACTAAAATCCCAAAATTCGGGCTTTGGCATTAAGGCGAAAGTTAGTGAAAAACTTAAAATACAAATTGGAATAATAATTACTTTGCTCAAAAAATGTTGCACGCCAATGATGTTGGACATTTGGAGTCCTAAACTAAAAATAAAAATTACCACCACAAAAGAGCTTAAACCAAGAACTTGAAAGGACAAATCGGCAATTCTAGCACCGTAAATTCCGCCAAAATTTTTAACAATATCTTCGGTGGAAAATGTATTGAATGATGGATCATTAATATCAAATGTGATTAATAATAAAGCATAATAAATTGCAAAAACCGTTGTAAAGACGCCAGCTAGCCTTCTGAGTAAATGAATTAAAATTTGAAGTGATTTATTTATATTCATTATTTTAGTTTACAAATTGTGGAATAGTTTCAATGTTGCTAACATTGTTAACGACATCGCCATTTTTAAAATCATTTTCTCCATTTTGTTGTTTTACATAAACAGGAGGAATATTCATATTACTATTTTTATTTTCAATATTTTCTTGTTTATTGTCAAATTGAAGAAATTTATTGGCCTCATCTAAAAGATTCTGTGGATTTTTAGTAAATTTATCTAACAAAGAATTTTCTTTTGGAGCAACATTTTCAGCAACTTCACCTCCTTCATTTTCAATAGGCTTAAGAAGGATTGGGGCATTTTTATTCTCTGGTGCTTGATTGACAATATTTTGATTTGGATTTTGCTCTTGAATATATTGAAATAATTTTGGTTGAGTAATGTTTTGTTGGTTTTCACTGAGTTGGTTTTGTTTATTTTTTTCTTCTAGAACTTTAATTTTTTCCAAAATTTTATCATTACGTTTTTTAACTATGTAATTATAAACCATTTGTCTGTTGGTGTTTTTGAAGGTGTTTGGGGGTAATTCTCTTTGCTCTTGATTGTAATTGCGATTTTGATCGCGATAATTAGGGTCAGCGCCATACATTCCCGCTAATTTATTTAAATATTCATTCTTAAATTTTTTGGCGCGCTTGATTCTTAAATCTTTAATTTCATCAACAATTTCTTCATCTTTTAATTTTTTTTCATCATCAATTTTTTTATATTCGCTAACGGGAATGCATTTATCTTCGTGAAGACAACGATTTTTTCCGCAATCACATCCATATGTGATCGCATGGGCGCAAACTGCATATTTATCAAATTTATAAGCACATTTATCTGCACAACTATTGCCAAAATCACGCCATGATCCACGAGATTTTTCACAAGCAAATCTGTCGTCAAAAGTTGTTGATCTTACAATGTTAGCAAATGAATTTTCGTTTAAAAATAACATCAAAAAACAACTTAAAAAAAATAAATTTTTAAATGTATTTTTAAACAAAATTTTATTGTAATTTTTCAAAAATGATTTCACAAAAAACTAACTATTTATTTGATTCGTGATGTTAAAAAAATATTAATATATAGTTAATAATTTTTCTAATTCTGCAACAACTTTATCAGCCATTTCAGAACATGAAACAGTTTTTTGCGATTGGGTCGCGATATCTGCAGTTCTAGCTCCCGAGCTTAAAACATTTTCTACCGCTAAATCAAGTTGATCAGCTTCTTTTAGGTAACCAAAAGAATAACGAAGCATCATCGAAAAACTTAAAATTGTTGCTAATGGATTAGCAATATTTTTGCCGGCAATGTCAGGAGCTGAGCCATGAACTGGCTCGTAAAGGGCATATTGTTTGCCATTGGCTTGTTTTTCTCCAAGTGATGCCGATGGCAACATGCCAAGCGATCCAGTCAACATTGAGGCGGTGTCTGATAAAATGTCACCAAACATATTGCCCGTCACCATCACATCAAATTGTTTTGGATTGCGAACTAATTGCATCGAAGCGTTATCAACATACATATGTTTTAATTCGATATCGGGATAATATTTAGCGCCGATTTCTGATACGACTTCGCGCCACATTTCCGTAGTCTCAATAACATTTGCTTTATCAACTGAACATAATTTTTTTCCACGAATTTTTGCCAATTCAAATGAAACTTTGGCGATTCTTTCTACTTCTTTTGAATTATAAGTCATGGTGTTAACGCCTTGTCTAGAGCCATCTTCCAGAGTTTTTACATATCTCGGTTCGCCAAAATATAAATCACCGGTTAGTTCGCGAACGATCATGATATCCAAGCCTTCAACGATTTCTCTTTTTAAAGTTGAACTATCCGCCAAGGCGTCGAAAACTTTCGCCGGTCGCAAATTAGCAAATAATGATAATTCTTTACGAATCCCAAGCAACCCGCGTTCGGGACGATGTTTATATTCTAAATTTTCCCACTTTAAACCACCAACCGCTCCAAGCAAAGTGGCATCAGCTTCTTTGGCTAAATTTAAAGTTTCTTGTGGAAATGGCGTCCCCGTTTTATCAAAAGCAATTCCGCCTAAAAGCGCGTTTTCTGTTTCAAATTTTTTGTCGGTATTTTTGTTAAAAAAATCGATAATTTTTTTAGTTTGCGAAACCACTTCTGGTCCGATTCCATCGCCTTCGATTAATAAAATTTTTTTCATAAATTTTGTTAGTTTAAAGTAATATTTAGTTTTAATTCGTTAAATAATTTTTGGGATAATTCTTCGCCTTTAGCATTAATCCAGCTTTGCGAAGATTGATCAAATGAAAAATAATCTGCACCTAAAAATGGCGAAGAATACCAAATCTTTTGATTACCAGCATTGCGATTAATAATAAAAGTTTTTTTATTGCTATTAACTATAATTTCAAGAATACCATCTTGATATTCAACCTCTAGGTTGGAGTCAACATCTTGTAATTCAATTTTTTCAGCTAAATTTTCTAAAAAAATTTCGCACAAATTATAAAAATTCATATTTTTTTATGGATAAATTTCGTTAATAATCCAGCCATCACTGGCTTTTTCATAAAGATGACGATGATGGATTCTAAAATCACCCTCCTCCCAAAACTCTATTGCTGTTGGCTTAAC
>JBIIBR010000098.1:0-5259 GCA_044239285.1 Rickettsiales bacterium
ATTGAACGCTGAATATGAAAAAAATCAAAAGACAAGAGAAGATGAAATTAAAAGTTTAAATCTTGAGGAAATTAAGTTTAATGAGGAATCCAATAAGTATCATTCCGAAGTTATAAAAAGAATAGAAAATAATCAAACTCTAATTAGAGAAGCTGAAGCTTTAAATTATGAATCAGGAGCGAGTATATATATTTCTTGCTTTAAAGATGATGTTGATGAGATTAAAAATTCTTGCCAAGAAGAAATTGATAAAGTTGAAGCTAATTATTCATCGGAAGTTAAAAATATTGAAGAAAGATTCGAAGCAGAAATGAGTTCACTTAAAAATAGCGATAAAGAAGAAATAACAAAAATTATCACAGACGAAGAAATTATTGATTTCTTTGAGGAAAAAGGAGTTTATGAAAGTATAAGCTCTTTGGATAGTTCTTTTAAAACTAATCCCGGTTTAGGATTCGATCATATTTCAGATTATGATTTGAAAGTTCTTGCGGGAAAATTATCAATAGAAAAAGAGGATTTTGATTTTTTTAAGAGAATTTTAAAAGGTGGAAAAGATTTTATAAACGAAAATTTGGGTAAGCCCGAAGAAGCAAAAATATGGAATTTTTTTCATAAGATATTGAGTACAAATAAAGTTTTTAATGAAAAAATTAAACGAACAGATGTGTTGAAAATTTTTTTAGATTCAAATTTATCTTTTAAAGGAAAATTTGATGAAATTTCAAAATTTGTTTTGAATTACAAGAATCCTGGAATTCTCAAAAAGCTTATTAAAGAAGATCCTGAATATTTTAAAAATAATCCAAATAAAATTTATGAATTTTTTAATAGATTAGTAGTTCAAGATACTCCTAAAATGGCTTTAAGTGTTTTTTTGGCGGCTGGTAATTTGGATGTAAATAAAAAAGACAAAGATGGTAATGTGGCATTACACTTGATTAGTGATAAACTGAATTTAAGCAGAAAGAATAAAGCAGAAGGAACTCTTAGGTCTCAAAATGTTATGGTTAATATTCTGTTATTATTAGGAGCGGATCCACGTATTGCAAATGCTGAAGGTCAATTGCCTGGTCATAATCTCACCCATCCTCTTTTTGACAAAATAAATACATTATTAAGAGAGTATTGTGATAAAAAAAGCTCCATCGAAGCTCGGAGTGGGAAAGGCGGAAGAAGAATTGATAATGGGGCACAAGCCTTACTGAGCTTGCGTGAGGAAATAGAGGTTTCGGGAGAAAGTGGAGAGAGAATTGATGGAGGAAGCAGAAGAGGGGGCGGAGAGAGAATTGAAGAAGAAATCAGAGGCGACGGAGGGGAAAGGCGTATTATTGAAAAACTGCAACAAGCAAGAAATCAAGAATTTTATGAGCAAAAAAGGACTAGAAGTTTAACATCTAGTTTAAATAAAAGAAATCTTACAATATCTGAGTTAAGGTGTAAAATGAATTTATTTGAACAAAATCCCGTTCCAATAATTTTACAAAAATTAAAAGGTAATTTACAAAAATTAGAAGGTGATAAAGAAGAAATTGAAAAGAAAAAATTAGTTTTTGATCATAAAATGAGAGAGAAGAAAGATTTTGCATCAGATAATTGGGAGAAATATGAAAAAATAAGAAGTAAAAGAATGAAAAGTTTAAGGGAAAATGCGCAAAGAACAATTCAAGAATGTGATGAGAAATTAAGTAGAATTGATGAATTAGTAGAGCCTATAAAACAAGAAGAAGCTCAAAAATTAGAAAAATTAAAAAGAGAAGAAGCTCAAAAGTTAGAAAAATTAAAAAGAGAAGAGGCGAAAGAATTAGAAAAAGAAAATGCGGTTGAAATATCTAGAATTTATGATGAAAAAATTAAGAAAATTGATTCCGGGTTTAATTTAAAAAAAGAAGAAATTTTAACGAGATATCAAGCAAGTTCGAGAAGGGAGGTGACAAATTCATCAAAAAAACCGAATGCAACTCCGCAATTATCATCATCGGGGCGGGTTATTACAATTTCAAGAATGGAGCCCCTAGAAATTGAAGTCACAACAAGTGTTCCCAGAAAAAGAAAAATGATTCCATTGGTGCAGGAGGCGATAGCGGAGTTGGCGGCTTCAAGCCGAATAAGGAGATAATTTCTAATTAACTAATTATGCCGTAAGTTATAAATTGAGAGTTAGGATTTTTTATCTTCATTTTTTTTATCAAGTTTTGATTGATTGATAGCGTTGCCTTCCTCCACTTCTTGTTTAATTTTTTCTTCATCTAAATCACTACGAATTTCTTTGATATTACTAACTCGATGCTCATTGCCAAACATATCAACGATTATCGTCGCATCTTCTTCGCCAACATCTTCATGTTTTAATTTTTCCGAAGCGATGGCTTGATTTACCTCGTGGCGAAGGCTATCGAGCTCAAATTCTTTTTCCAAATCCGTCAAGGAATTTTTGAGTTTTTGATAAAGTCTTTTGCCGTGATAAATTGCCTTGCCGACAAAGCGCGCAATCTCCGGCAGATCTTGCGGTTTGATAAAAATAAGAATTGCCAATAAAACTAAAAATAGTTCTGCTAAAGAAAAACCAAACATTATTATTTTTTAAAATTAACCAAAGCGACCCGTAATATAATCTTGAGTCTGTTGATTCTTTGGGTTAGTAAAAATTTTGTCGGTGGTGTCACATTCCTCAATTTTTCCCATGTTAAAAAACGCCGTCATGTCAGAAACTCGTGCCGCTTGTTGCATTGAATGCGTTACGATAATAATCGTAAAATTTTCTTTGAGTTCGTCGATTAATTCTTCAATTTTCGCAGTGGCAATTGGGTCAAGGGCGGAACATGGCTCATCCATTAAAATAATTTCGGGCTCGATGGCGATGGTTCGAGCGATACATAATCTTTGTTGTTGTCCCCCCGACAAAGCACTGGCTTGATCGTGAAGGCGATCTTTGATTTCATTCCATAATCCGGCTTTGGTTAAACTTTCTTCGACGATATTATCGAGTTCAGATTTTTTTCGAAAAAGTCCATGAATTTTTGGACCGTAAGCAACATTTTCATAAATAGTTTTAGGGAAGGGATTGGGTTTTTGAAAAACCATGCCAACCCTTGCCCGCAAAAGAACCAAATCCAGATCATCATGATAAATATTTTTGCCATCTAGCAAAATATCACCCTCAATTTTGCAATTTAAAATAGTGTCATTCATGCGATTTAAACAGCGTAAAAAAGACGATTTACCGCATCCCGAAGGGCCAATCAAAGCGGTTACTGTTTTTTCTTTGAAATTAATATTTACGTTAAACAAAGCTTGTTTTTGTCCATAGTGAAGATTAACATTGCTAGCGGTAATTTTATTTTCCATATTTTTTAAGTACTTAGAAATTATTTTTTGAAATTATAAAACCAATTTTCACAAATGCAAAGGTTGAAAAAATTTATTCCTAGATCTTTATTTGGACGTTCATTGATGATTATCATCGTTTCAACGCTGATTGTTCAACTTGTTTCGATTTATGTTTTTTATTACACCCATCTCGACGTAATCACTAAACACATGGCGCGAAGCGTTATCGCCGAAATGGTTTTCGTTAAAAATTCGGTTAACAAACCCGGATATAAATCATTGTTAAAAGAACTCTCCGACAATACCGGAATGAAGTTTTCTTTTCAACATAATCGTTGGTTGCAAACCAAAAAAATTGCCGATAGCGATTGGCATAAAAGTAAATTTTATAAATATATTAATCCGATTATTGATCCATATAATCGCTTTAAGTCCGAGCTTGATAATAATGGCTTGAAGCCCTATCAAATTTTTGAAGATCATGAAAATAACGACATGATAACGGTAAAAGTTCAATCAGCGCGAGGCATTTTGGCATTCGATATTCCGATTAAAAAAATTACCAGTTCAAGTTCTTATGTTTTTACTTTTTGGATGATTTTAACCACAATTTTAACCTCAGTAATTTCAATTATTTTCTTTAGAAATCAAATTAAAATGTTAAAAAATTTAAGTGATTTAGCCGAAAAATTTGGTCGAGGTCAAGATGTATCAAACATACGCCCAAGCGGTTCACAAGAAATTCGTTCACTGACAATTTCTTTTATTAAAATGAAAGAGCGAGTGATGCGTCAAATTTCGCAAAGAACTGATATGCTTTCGGCGGTTTCGCATGATTTACGTACTCCGCTTACGCGCATGAAATTGCAACTCGAGATGCTAAAACAAAGCCCCGAAATTGATGATTTAAAAAGTGATGTTCATGACATGGAAAAATTAGTAAATGAATATTTAGATTTTGCTCGTGGCGATGATAAAGAAAAAATAAATATTATCAAAATTAATAAATTTTTAATAGAAAAAATTATTAGTTATTATGTAAAAATGAATCATAATATAAGTTATGAAACGAAAATAGATGATAATTTTGAAATTCCAGTAAAAAAACTAGCTCTCAATCGTGCTTTGAAAAACCTTATAAATAATGGCTTGAACCATGCAAATAAAGTTTATTTAAACACTTATCTTTCGCAAAATAATTTAATTATTGAAATTGAAGATGATGGTCCGGGCATTCCAAAAAAAGAACGACAAAATGTTTTTAAACCATTTTATCGCATTGATAATTCGCGCAATCTTGACAAGGTTAATGAATCGATGGGATCGGGGCTTGGAATGGCGATTGCGCTTGACGCCATCACCTCGCACGGTGGTAGAATTTACTTAGATGATTCCAAAAAATATGGTGGTCTTTTGGTGCGAATTTTTATTCCGTTTTAGAAATATTAAAGTTGTAAAATTTTTTTCATTCAGTTTTCTAAGCTGCCTGCGCGGCAGCTTATAAGTGCAGATAGCTGTATTATTAAGAATGAGTTTTCTAAGCTGCCTGCGCGGCAGCTTAATTTTGGCAAAATTATTTTTTGTAAAATAGTTTTTTCTAAGCTGCCTGCGCGGCAGCTTATGTTTATGATGCCCTAAGAGGTGAAGCAATTAATTTCTAAGCTGCCTGCGCGGCAGCTTATTCAGCAACGGTTAGACAAAATCTATTTTTACGTTTCTAAGCTGCCTGCGCGGCAGCTTATCAAACGGTGCTAAATCAATGTTTTACGCTTTTTTTCTAAGCTGCCTGCGCGGCAGCTTATCTGCTGGATTAAATCCTATTCTCTCAGCTACTTTTCTAAGCTGCCTGCGCGGCAGCTTATCAACTGCGACCGCGGGGGTTGCGTCTTGCATCTTTCTAAGCTGCCTGCGCGGCAGCGTATTGTGTTG
>JBIIBR010000083.1:0-5881 GCA_044239285.1 Rickettsiales bacterium
CTAATGGCAAAAGTAAAATTTACAATTTACTCGAAGGTGAAGATGCTTTAAAAACCATGAATGCCATGCGTTTAATGGGCGTCGAATTTACCAAAAAAGAAAATTTTTACGAGGTCAATGGCGTTGGGATTGTTGGCTTGATGGAACCTAGCGATATTCTCGATATGGGCAATTCGGGCACTTCAACACGTTTACTTGCGGGCTTAGTTTGCCCTTATAATTTTACCAGTTTTTTTACCGGAGACGCTTCACTGCGTAAGCGTCCAATGGGTCGCGTTTTTGAACCGATTCAAAAATTTGGCGCTCAAATTATTTCTAGAAAAAATAATTTATCGCCATTCGCCATCATTGGCAATCAAGATGCCATGCCGATTGAATATCAAATGAAAATGGCGTCGGCACAAGTAAAAAGTTGTATTTTATTGGCGTCGCTTGCGGTTAAAGGGACAACGACAATTATCGAGCCCGAAAAATGCCGAGATCACACCGAAATTATGATGAGAAATTTGGGCTTAAAAATCATTCAAGAAAATTTTAACAATGGCACCAAAATTTCTTACAATGGCTTGCAAGAATTTGGCGGACGCGACTTTGAAATTCCTAACGATATTTCTTCTTCGGCATTTTTTATGGTTGGCGCTTTATTGGTTAAAAATTCAAAAATTTTGTTGAAAAATATAGGAATTAATCCACTGCGAACCGGCTTGATTCAAACGCTTCAAGAAATGGGTGGTAAAATTTTATTAAAAAATATTCGTGAAATTGGTGGCGAAAAAGTCGCCGATATTGAAGTTGAAGCCAGCTCTTTAAAAGCGATCGATGTGCCGGCGAGTCGTTCTGCCAGCATGATTGACGAATATCCAATTTTGGCTGTAGCTTGTGCTTTTGCCAATGGAACATCAAAATTAAATGGCTTGGCGGAATTAAAAGTAAAAGAAAGTAATCGATTGGCGATGATTGCCGACAACCTACAAAATTGCGGTGTTGAAGTTAAAATCGGCGACGATTTTTTGGAAATTAAAGGCGGTTTTGCGATGCCGAAAAATGTGGTCGAAATTAAAACGGCGATGGATCATCGCATTGCAATGTCCTTTTTGATTATGGGTCTACGCCTAGAAAATGGCGTTAAAATTGATGATGATGAAATGATAAAAACCAGTTTTCCCAATTTTGAAAAAATTATTGCGCAATTTATATAAAAATAATATTTTTTATTTTCTGCAAATAATTTTTCTCTGTGATAAACATTTTTTAATTTGATTTAATAATTTTAAAAATAAATATTATGACACAAAATTTTCGTCTCGAAACTGATTCTTTTGGTGAAATTAAAGTCCCCGCTGACGCCTACTACGGAGCTCAAACTCAAAGAAGCATTCAAAATTTTCCAATTTGCACCGATAATGCTGGACATAAAATGCCCAAAGAAGTTATTTACGCCATGTTGATGATTAAAAAAGCATGCGCTTTGACCAATAAAGACTTAATGGCGGTTGATCCAAAATCCGATGAATTTAAAAAATTTTCACCCGATTTAGCCGATAAAATTGTCGATGCGGTTGATGAAATTTTAAAAAAATTCGATTGGTTTTACGAAAATCATTTTCCTTTAGTGGTGTGGCAAACTGGCTCTGGCACTCAAACCAACATGAATGTCAATGAAGTTATCGCTTCGGTTGCCAATGAAAAAGCCACGGGCAAAAAAGGTGGAAAATCACCAATTCATCCCAATGATCACGTTAATTTGGGTCAAAGTTCAAACGACACCTTCCCTACCGCGATGCATGTCGCCACTGTTTTAACAACTTATGAAAAATTACTTCCAACTTTAATTCGCTTTGCCAATGAACTTGCGAAAAAAGAAAATGAATTTAAAGATATTATTAAAATCGGACGCACTCATACTCAAGATGCAACGCCCGTCACTTTAGGGCAAGAATTTTCGGCTTATAAAGTGCAAATTCAATGTGCTTCAGTTTTTATTTCACAAAGCATCGCTTATGTTTGTCATCTAGCCCAAGGTGGCACGGCGGTTGGTACGGGATTAAATTGTCATCCCGATTTTGCCACAAAATTTGCGGAAAAAATTAGCGAAGTTACGAATATTAAAAAAATTCACCAAACCCTTCTTGAGCTTGATTTATGTAGAACCACCGCCAAAAATGGTTTTTGGAAAGTTAAAGATTCAAATTTAAATTTACTCGGACTTTCGCATGCTGATAAATTTTACACCAGCAAAAATAAATTTTTCTCACTGGCATGCAATGATGAACTCGTAAACTTCTCGGGAACACTTAATTCAACGGCAACTTCATTGATGAAAATCGCCAATGATATTCGCTTTTTGGCTTCGGGCCCACGTTCGGGACTTGGTGAAATTTCCTTACCCGAAAATGAACCCGGATCTTCGATTATGCCGGGAAAAGTTAACCCGACTCAATGCGAAGCCTTAACGATGATTGCGTGCCAAATTGTTGGCAATCATCACGCCATAACTTTGGGTGGCATGAATGGACATTTCGAACTTAATGTTTTCCGTCCGATGATTATTCGCAACGTTTTGGAATCAATCAATTTAATCTCCGACGGCGTTAATAGTTTCATCGATAATTGCTTGGTAGGAATTGTTGCAAATCATGAAAGAATAACAGAACTTCTCAATAATTCTTTAATGTTAGTGACCGCTCTTAATCCTTATATTGGTTATGATAATTCGGCAAAAATTGCCAAAAAAGCCCATAAGGATGGCACAACTTTGAAAGAATCGGCATTGGCTTTAGACTTACTCACTGAAGAGCAATTCAATGAATGGGTTGATCCGAAAAAGATGATATAATTTAAATATTAAAAAAATAAATTTTTTAATATTTCTAAACCACAATAATTAATTCATGCTTAAAAGTTATAAAAATAATTTCAAAAAAGCTTTTTCTCTTATTGAAATTTCCGTTGTTATTGTAATTATTGGCATTTTAATTGCTGGAATTTCTACTGGCATTGATTTATATAGCGATTTCCTACTTTCTAAAGCAAAGAATTTAACAACAAATTCTCGGGTTGGAAGAATTCCTGATTTGAATTTATGGCTTGAAACCACTGCGGATAAAAGTTTTTTGACCGCAGAAAAATTTAATAATGCTCCAATTAGCAATTGGAATGGAATTAATTTAACTTCGAGCACTATTATTTCCGCAACTCAAACCAACTCAAATTATAAACCAAAATATATTGTTAATGGCCTCAATGGCCTTCCCGTTATTAGGTTTGAAGGTAATGATACAAACATTCCCAATAGTGATTACATGACTCTACCGGATGAAATTATTCCTTATGGCGATTCCGATTATTCAGTATTTATTGTAGCTAAAAAAACTTTAAACAATTCGGCAATTTATAATTTTGTTTTGAGCGGTGGGAGCGTCGGTAGTTCCAGCTCAATTAGATCGATGAATTCATTTGGTTTCACAGGCAATAGCACCATCAGTTATTGGTATCCAACTTCTTCAATATTGACCTCTCCCGCCGATTCAATTAGTACAAATAATTTTTATATATCTGAATTTTTTTACGATAAAAAATACACTCTCAATAGATATATTTATGTCAATGGCTCTAGAGTTGCCGAAGCAAATAAAGGTTCAAGAGCTAGCACTAAAGGCAATAATTTTATCGGCAGAAGAAGTGATTACACCACGAATTATTTTGATGGAGATTTGGCGGAATTGATAGTTTATGAAAGAGCACTTTTAGATTCGGAAAGAAGATCGGTTGAGGAATATTTGTCCAAAAAATGGAATATTAAGATTACCAATTAATTGGCTTATTTTTAAAAATTTAAAATCAAAAAAATGAAAGAAAAAATTATAAATTTTATTAAATTTAAATTCTCAAACTACCTTTCTTTTTTTAATGAAAAAATTAGCTTGGAAGCAAGATTTACAATCTTGGCAACCTATATTATCATTGCGCTCTATTCATTAAGTTATTTCCTAATAATTTTATTTTTTGCATTTCTTTATTTCTACATTTGGAACCTTTTAAAATCAAAGCCCAATGAGATTGGTGAAATTTTTAAAACTTTTATTTTTGAAGTTCTTCAATTTTTTGCGGTTATAATTTGTTATTTTTTGGTGACAAAATTAATGCCCGAAACGGATTACACTTATTTTGTAACATTAATAATCGTCATCAACATAATTTTATTAACATCCTCTAATATTCTCGCAAAAAGAGTTTCATTAATTTTGGAATTTCTGTGTTTTATCTATTTGTTTTTAGCTATTTCTCTTATTTATATCTCAAATTCATTTTCCAGAAGAAATTTTGGCGACCTTATTAGTGATATTGATTCCGGTGTTTTTGCAATAGAACATTTGCCCTATTTGCCAGTGATTTTAATCATGATTATAAATTTTATTGGTTTTTCTATAATTTTTTTTAAAAATAAAAGCTACCCGGAAAGAGCTAAAATTTTATTATTACTTACATTAATGCTATCTTTTTTTGTTATAAATATCGATGCCATTTTTTTCTATTATTATTTAATTAGTTTTGCGATAGTGAGCTTAATGATTTTTTGCCAAAAATTAAAATATTTAGAGGCTTTAATAATTTTTATCGCCCTATCTTTATTAATATTTAAAGGATCTCTTCGCTCAGAATCCGATTTAACATTTTTAGTAATATCGTTATCTAGACCGATTGGCGTTATCTTCACAGTTTACCAAACCCACTTATTCTTAAATTCAAAATTAAATATGAAAAAAACTTTTATTTATTTTCTTCTATTGGTTTTTTACTTTTTTATAAAAACATTTTATGATAAATAATGATTGCGATTTTTATTAAATTAAATTTTACTAAATTTTAATTCTGAAAAATCTAAAATCTTCACAAGCATGAAAGAAAAAATTATAAATTTCTTAAAATCGAAAACACAAACCGAGGCAAAATTTATAATTTTAGGATTGTTTTACATTATCACGATGAATGTAATGACAATATTTAGAATATTTGATTTACTTACTTTTTTTTGTATTTATTTTTGTTCAAAACATTTAATTTCAAAGCCTACCCTCTCTAGGAAAAGAATCTATCTTTCTTCAGCAATAATAATTATTTTTGTTTTAGAAATATATATGTTAATTAGCTATGTTATTTTCATTTGTCTTAGCTCTTTTTTCTATTCAAAGATAACATCAAGCGTCAACACAGATTTTTACAAGATTGACTTATTAACAGTTTTTTTGTCATTTATTTTATTTCTTATTTATTGGATTGTGAATTTTTTAAAATCAAATCCAAATAAAATTATCGACATTATTAAAACTTTTATTTTTGAATTTTTCCAATTTTTTGCAGTCGCAATTTTTTATTTTTTGATTATAAAATTTACGCCAGAAAAATATAATTCTTCATTTTTAACACTCGCAATTGTAATCAATATAATTTTATTATCCCGCACTAATATACTCGCAAAAAGAGTTTCTACAATGCTCGAAACCCTTTCTATTGGATATTTATTTATACAACTTACGTTTATTTCTCTTGCCTCTGAAAGACTAACCATTGTTAAACATCTCTCTCTTGAAAATTATATTGTGATTTTCATTTTACTTATAAATTTAATCGGCTTCTCTATTGTTTTTTTTACAACCAAAATTCGTGCAGAAAAAGCTAAAATTATCTTATTGATTGCCTTAATGATGTCTTTCTTTTTTGCCAATAATAACATGATTAACTTATTTTATTACTTGGCTAGCCTTACATTCATTCGCTTAATGATACTTTGTAAAACATTAAAAACTTCCAAAGTTTTTACAATTTTTATTATCTTAAATATATTCTTTTTTTTATTTTCTATTCCTTTATCTGTGGGCAG
>JBIIBR010000084.1:0-5824 GCA_044239285.1 Rickettsiales bacterium
AAATTCATTCGCAATTTCCAAAGAATCGCCATCCACAACTCTAAGGACTTTCCAATTATAAATAAGAGGTTCTTTTATGAGATTACCAGCTGATAATCTAGAGCAAATGATTAGTGAAAATAAAAATATGAATGAGAAAAATTTCATGAATTTAATTCATAAAATTAATGAAGTTGTGAATAGAAATGCAAAATAGCTATTACATCAAATGCAATTAGAGTATTTCTTGAATTCATTTTGGTAATCGGTTCTTGTAAAAATAATTTTCGGAAAAAAATTCTTGAGGTTCCGCCTTGTTGTAGCTTCAATTTTTCCTTCTCTTCTTTGCTTAATTTTGGAGTTTTTGGATAACATTTTATAGCGACATAAATATGCCAAATAAAATAAATTATTAAGAGAATTGCTAGCG
The DNA here is from genome assembly GCA_044239285.1 of Rickettsiales bacterium. Lineage (GTDB taxonomy): Bacteria > Pseudomonadota > Alphaproteobacteria > Rickettsiales > UBA1997 > CAILUF01. Next base: position 410 of record JBIIBR010000084.1, read on the forward strand.
AATAATCAAAAAATTTTGAATTAATTAAGTTAATTAATTTATTAAAAATCAAATATGAAGCCACGTAGGACAAGGCTCCCCAGCCCCAAATAATAACTGAAAAATTTTCTAAACCCTTACTTGAATTGACAAATGATATTTTGATTTTATTTAAAAAATTTTTCATAGATTTTTATAATAAATAAGTTTTTTTATAATAATAATTTTTTGAATTTTTAATTAAAATCATAATTATCATTATTTAACTTTTTTAATTAATTATTATTTTTTTGAACCGCCTTTTTAACACCTTCCCATGGCATTTCAAAATCAAAATTTCTAAATTCTTGGGTTAATTTTACGTCTTCATACACCACTTTTTTGTGATTTTCATCATAACGAACTTCCTTATATCCCGTTAATGGAAAATCTTTACGCAAAGGATGACCTTCAAAATCATAATCGGTGAGGATCCTACGGAGATCTGGATGATTAGCAAATATAATTCCATACATATCAAAGGCTTCGCGTTCAAACCATCCAGCCGAACTAAAAATTTTCGAAACCGTTGGCACCTCAACGCCATCATCAATCGCCACCTTAATTGTAATGCGATTATTGAGTTTATAACTCAATAAATTGTAAATAACTTCAAACCTCGGAGACCTTATTCCAAGCATGTCAGCGCCAAATACATCAATCAAGGTTTTAAAAGAAAGTTGTGTATCGTCTCTTAAAAAAGTTAGAAGATTTTCTAAATAATTTTTGTCGGCATAAATAATTAAATTATCATTGGCAATAGGCTCGATAATTTTGATATTTTCAAAATTTGATTTAATATATTGCCCTTGAGCGGAAAGATCTTGAAACATAAATTATCGTTTAAAATTTTTAGTTCTTTTAATTTTTCTTTGTAAAACCATTAAGCCGTAAAGCAAAGCCTCCGCGGTCGGCGGGCATCCTGGAATATAAACATCGACGGGCACGATGCGATCGCATCCACGAACTACCGAATAAGAATAATGATAGTAGCCACCGCCATTGGCACAACTGCCCATCGAAACGACATAACGCGGTTCTGCCATTTGATCGTAAACTTTTCGAAGTGCCGGCGCCATTTTGTTGGTTAAAGTTCCCGCCACAATCATAACATCGGACTGCCTTGGCGATGGACGAAATATCATGCCGTAACGATCGAGATCGTAGCGACTCGCCGCTGTTTGCATCATTTCAACCGCACAGCAAGCTAAACCAAACGTCATTGGCCACAAAGAACCTGTTCTTGCCCAATTAATCAAATCGTCAAGTTTTGCCGTTACAAAACCTTGGTTTTTTATTTCATCGGTAAGATTATTTATAAGCAAATCTTGATTTAACGGACTTAAATTATTCATATTTTTCATTCAAAAATTTATGATTTTTAAAAAATTATTTAACTAAAAATTCTATCTCCATTCAAGAGCACCGCGTTTCCACTCATATATAAAACCTACGGTAAGAATTGCTAAAAATGCAATCATTGACCAAAAACCAACCACTCCAATTTCACGCAGAGCTACCGCCCACGGGAATAAAAATGCCACCTCTAAATCAAAAATTATAAATAAAATTGCCACTAAATAAAATTGCACTTTAAACTCGCCACGAATAGGTCCTTCGCCTTCAAAACCGCATTCATATTGCGAATTTTTAGCATCATCGGGACGCATTTTATTAATAATAAATGGGATTAAAATAATTACGCATGACAAGCCAATAGCAATAATTAAAAATACCAAAACTGGCAAATATTGATTCGCCACGAAATTTGCATCAGCAAAATTAATCAATGAATTATTCATGAATTACTAAATTTTTTATGATTGATAAAAATTTAACTAGAAATATTGATTTATTAAAGATAGAAATTTATGATTTCAAAATCAATTCAAATTTTTAATTTTTATTTCATGAACACAAATACATATACGGCATTGGTTACGCCTTTTAAAAATAATCAAATTGATGAAAAGGCTTTTAGTAATTTAATTGAATTTCAAATTAAAAATGATGTTGATGGCATTGTGCCTTGTGGCACAACTGGAGAGTCTCCAACACTTTCTCATGAAGAACATAATCGCTTAGTTGAAATTGCGGTTAAAGTTGCCAATGGAAAAATTAAAGTAATGGCAGGAACTGGTTCTAATTCAACCTCCGAAGCCGTCGCCATGACAAATCATGCTAAAAAAATTGGCGCAAATTCTTGTTTAATCGTCGCTCCTTATTACAATAAACCCACTCAAGAAGGAATTTATCAACATTTTCAAGAACTTAATAAATGCGATATTCCATTAATAATCTACAACATTCCGGGACGTTCGGTTATTAATATTACCGATCAAACTTTAGCCCGAATCTCTGAGCTTGAAAATGTAATTGGCATCAAAGACGCCACGGGAGATTTAGCTCGCGTCGCCACTTTAAGACTTTTAATTAAAAAAGATTTTCTATTTTTATCAGGCGAAGATGCCACGGCAGTTGGGTTTAACGCCATGGGAGGCAATGGCATAATTTCAGTCACTTCAAATATTTTACCAAAAATGGTAAGTGATTTACAAAAAGCCACCGTAATTGGCGAATATAAAACTGCATTAAAAATTCAAGATCAATTGACAAATTTTCACTCAGCAATGTTTTGCGAAACCAATCCGATTCCGGTAAAATATGCTTTAAGTTTGATGGGTTTTTGTGAAAATGAAGTTAGGCTTCCACTCATAGCACCTTCACTAGAATCACAAAAAAGAATTAAAGCGGAAATGCAACATCTTAATTTAATTTCAAATTAAAATATTATCTAAATTTAATAAATTTAATTTGACAATATAAAATTTATAATTTAATTTTATAAGTAATTAATAACTTTTTGTTATTTATTATTTTTTAAAACACCATTTTAAATTATCTATGCACACCGCAACCAACAACATATCATCCTCACAAGTTTTTTCAACTGACACACTTGTTTTTTCAAAAAATATGCAAAAAGCTGGAATGAGTCAAAAAATTTCAGAGCAACTTGCCGTCAATCTTAAACTAATGCAGTTTAGCTTCATCGAAACTCTCTTAACTAAAGATGAATTTCGTATTTTTAAAAAAGAAGTAAGTTTTGAAATAAAAGATTTACGCGAAAATGTAAAGGGTCTACAAAATGATATAAAAGATCTTCGCAACGATATGAGGGATCTTCGCAACGATATGAAAGATCTTCAAAGCGATATGAGAGATATGCAAAAAGATATGCATGAATTCAAGAGCGAAATCAGGCAAGAAATGCAGGAATTCAAGAGCGAAATCAGGCAAGAAATGCAGGAATTCAAAAAAGAAATTAAGCAAGAAATGCAGGAATTCAAAAATGAAATTAAGCAAGAAATGCAGGAATTCAAAAATGAAATCCGAGGTGAAATTGAAAATTTGGTTTCAAAAAAAGAATTTTATAGCGAAATGAGAAAATTAAGCCTTAGCTTAACTGTAAAAATGGGAGTAATTATGGGTGCTGGAATTACAATTATCGGGGTTTTAACAAAAATTTAAAATATTTGGTGGTGACAAATATTTGTTTTATTTTTTTATATCAAATCGATCGGCATTCATAACTTTCGTCCATGCTTTTACAAAATCTTTAACGAATTTTTCTTTGCCGTCATTAGCTCCGTAAACTTCAGAAATCGCACGCAATTCCGAACTTGAACCAAAAACCAAATCAGTTGGAGTGCCTTTCCAAGCGACTTCTCCCGTTTTGCGATTTTTAGCTTCGTAAACTCCTTCGACTTTTTCTGATTTTATCCATTCATTTTCCATATCAAGCAAATTGACAAAGAAATCATTGGATAAAACTCCAACTTTTTTGGTGAAAACTCCATATTCCGAATTGTCGAAATTAGCTCCCAAAACTCGCATGCCACCAACAAGAGCAGTCATTTCCGGCACTGTCAAATTAAGTAAATTAGCACGATCAATTAATGCATTAATTGGCGAAACCATTTTATCTTTTTCATAATAATTTCTAAAGCCATCGGCTTTTTGCTCAAGAACCGCAAAGGATTTGACGTCAGTTTGCTCCTGAGAAGCATCCGCTCTGCCAATTTCGAAAGGAACTTTAATATTGATTCCCGCTTGTTTTGCCGATTTTTCAATCGCCACCGAACCAGCTAGGACAATAGTATCCGCCAATGAAACTTTTTTACCATCGCTCAAAGTTTTATTAAAATCTTTTTGGATTTTTTCTAAAACATTTAACACTTTGGCAAGTTCTTGCGGATTGTTAACTTCCCAATTTTTTTGTGGCTCTAAACGAATACGCGCACCATTAGCTCCACCACGCATATCAGTGGCACGGAAACTAGAGGCAGAAGCCCAAGCAGTTTTCACTAACTCTGAATTAGTTAATCCAGATTTCAAAATTTTAGCTTTAAGATTTTCAACATCACTAGCATTAATTAATTTATAATTAACTTGCGGAATTGGATCTTGCCACGCAAAAATTTCTTTTGGTGAATCTTTGCCAACATAACGTGCTCTTGGTCCCATATCGCGATGAGTAAGTTTAAACCACGCACTTGCAAAAGCTTTTTCAAATTCTTGTGGATTACTTAAAAAACGTAGAGAAATTTCACGATAAATTGGATCTTCTTTCAAAGATAAATCTGTCGTGAGCATTACGGGAGCATGTTTTTTTGCAGGATCATGCGCATCGGGAACGCTATTTATTCCTTGATTTTTTTCAGGAACAAATTGAATCGCACCCGCTGGGCTCTTGGTTTTTACCCAATTATAAGCAAATAAAGTTTTTAAATAACCCATTGACCATTTAGTTGGATTAGGATTCCACGCCCCTTCCAAGCCGCTGGTGACCGTGTCAACGCCCTTGCCAGTTCCACATTTATTTTTCCAACCAAAGCCCTGCTCTTCGAGTCCCGAAGAAGCTGGATCTTTACCAACGCATTTTTCAACATTGTGTGCTCCGTGATTTTTGCCGAAAGTATGTCCGCCAGCAATTAAAGCCACCGTTTCTTCGTCATTCATCGCCATATTGGCGAAGGTTTCGCGAATTTGTAAAGCCGCCGAAATTGGGTCGCCATTACCATTTGGACCTTCAGGATTTACATAAATCAAGCCCATCGTGGTGGCACCAAGATTTTTAATCAACTTACCATTTTTATCAAAACGATCACTCTTCATAAATTTATTTTCCGGTCCCCAATAAACCAAATCGGGCTCGAAATCATCAACTCTTCCACCCGCGAATCCCAAGGTTTTAAAGCCCATTGATTCAAGAGCGACATTACCCGACAAAATCATCAAATCGGCCCAAGAAAGTTTGTTGCCATATTTTTGTTTTACTGGCCATAATAATCTTCGTGCCTTGTCTAAACTAGCATTGTCAGGCCAGCTATTTAA